>JBAQFZ010000001.1:0-5388 GCA_049287525.1 Halobacteriota archaeon
CAGAGCGGTGCTATATCTCATAATCAGGACTCATGGCTGGAAACAACCGTTTCAGGACCCGGAACCTTGAGCTTCTACTGGAATGTATCATCCGAGAAATATTTCGACCGCCTGGAGTTCTATATTGACGGCATGGCTCGCGATAGAATCAGTGGTAACGTTGATTGGCAGCAAAAGACCTACCAGATAAGTTCGGGGTCGCATACGCTGAAGTGGCGCTATGTAAAAGACGACGGTGTTAGCCGCGGGTACGATTGCGGATGGCTGGACCGAATTACTTTTTCGAGTTAGCTCATGACTAATCTAATACTTTTTGAACATCAAACTTCTAAAGATAGTTAGAGCGATGCTAATTCAAGAAGGCTTTTACGGATATAAGGAGAAAGGCTTGCTTGATGCGAACACATACGTGATAAAGAGTGATACTACTACGGTTCTTGTAGACCCGGGGCGTGAGAAGTACCTGGGACTGCTGCTTGAAGAGCTGCGGGGCGATGGAATAGACCCTGAAAACATTGATTCGATACTGATTACGCATCTCCATCCAGACCATTATGATGCAACAGCCGTGCTCAAAGAGATTACAGGCGCAAAAGTAGCGTTGCATTCTTCACAGCTGGTATATCGTGACGTTATGACCGTGGAAGCATCGCGGTTCCTGGGCATGGGCATGGGCGTATCAAAGAGATTTGAGGTGGATATTTCGTTTGACGATAGATACCTCATGGGAACTAAAGAACTGGCGATATTGCATACCCCAGGGCATTCTCCGGAGAGTATATGCCTTTACGATGCGAGTGAGAAGGCGTTAATATGCGGTGATCTGGTCTTTGATAAAGGCGTAGGTAGAACTGACTTACCTTTTGGCGACTTGGGAGAGCTGATAGAGTCCATTAATAGGGTGGCTGCACTGGATACCGCGCTCCTACTACCCGGGCATGGAGCCATGATAAAAGGTAGTAACAGGGTAAAAAGGAATTATGAGTTCATAACGGGATTCGTATCCACTCAAAATGTGGTATAATTTCGCATTTAACTGCTCGAAATCCACAATAAAGATATGGCGCAATTACCATCATATTTTATTATATGATACCGGAATACGTTAGGATATATAATGGGCCCGTAGCTTAGTCTGGTCAGAGCGCCCGGCTCATAACCGGGTGGTTAAGGGTTCAAATCCCTTCGGGCCCATTCATTCATTCACCCAGCAGTTAGTTCAGATATAAACTTCTGCCCTTCTTCTGACTTGAATAACGGCAGGTCCCATAGTTGAACTACCTTATAGCGTTCACTAGTAACATACCGCGTGGTCCTGGGATCGTATCCTTGCTTCTCATACCCCCGCTTTGTCACTATGATGCCCCGTCTTTGCCATTTCGGCGTTTCATTCAGGTTTAATCCCATACGAAATAGCAGCTCATGCACAGCTCCTGCTTTCAGCTCTATCATCTCTCGCTCGGCTTCCTTAATACTTAACCCGCTTTCTATCAGTCCGTAATAGCCATAAGCATTGATATGGTTACGCCAGGCTTCCGCCTGACGCTGTACCAGATATTCTAACACATCTGCTCCTCCACAAACAGGCATTATCCGGGCATCAAAGGCAATGGCATCTTTAAACTCCAGGATACGGGTTAACGCACTGGCAATGAAACTTGGAATTACAGAAGCCAGCTTCTCTACCCTGCCGTTAAAGGGAACGTACTTGAATAGTATGCTTAGCTCGTCTGAGAAGATATATACAAGCACGGGATCAAAGCCGCTCTTCTCGAAGAAAGCCACCGCTGCTTCTGCCATACCCTGTGCAAACCTCTCGTCATAAGGCTTCTTAAAGTTATGCTCATGCAGCACTCGCTTGAAATCCCTACCGTCTACACGCACAATCAAAGGTGGGTTGGCTTTTATTCCTCCGTATATTGCCCTATCAAGATCGCTTTTATATCTCCGCGGGGTCCGAGTGTTCATTCCACCCTATTGTTCGCTTCTTTCTCCCTCTTTCCCCCCTCCTTCCGCTTTCTGCTCTTTATTCAGTACTATCCGTCGTGTGACATGCTTTATCAATACTATGTCCCCTATTGCCATGACCCACCGATATGGGATAATGACGCCCTTTTTATTGCCCACATCAAAAGCGTCTGGATTTAAATCCCGCACGGTAAACCCCGATATTCGCTTCTCCGTGATGTCCACATTTACATCCTCTACCCGACCCACATACATACCTTTATCAGTATATATCTCCTGTCCGTATAGCGAAGCCAATTCTATTTCCATAATACTATTTATGAACTACGGGCGATATATAAAATTAACTGAGACCAAAAATACGATGCACTCCTCTATTCAAGTAGGTAAACTGATTGGTATACCGATAAAACTGCATTTCTCATTTATCTTCATATTGTTCGTTTTTATTCTCGCATTTGCGAACAGTCCCTCCCGGGAATATCGCGTCCCCATGGGTTTGGGCGGTCTCGGAATGTCTGCACCATACCGCTATTTCGTGGCTACGATCGCGGCTATTCTCTTCTTCTTCACCCTGTTACTCCATGAAATGGCGCATTCTTACGTGGCAATGAAATTCGGGACGAAGATACACAGCATCACACTATTCTTCTTTGGTGGCGTAGCCATGATGGAGGAACTACCAAAGAATCCGGGAGAGGAGTGGCGGATTGCCATTGCCGGACCCATAATGAGCCTTATCATAGGAGCGTTATTTTACATCGTTTATCACGGAGTAAACGCCTTGAATGTCGCGATTTATCACGATCACCCGGCTGCGATTTTACTGGTAGTCATTGGGTCTTTCAATGTGATATTGGCGATATTCAATTTGGTACCCGCATTTCCCATGGACGGTGGTCGGATTTTACGGGCTTTCTTCGCAATGCGAATGTCGTTCTCAAAAGCGACACAGCGAGCGGTGTTAATAGGTAAAATATTCGCCTTCGCGATGATAATAGCAGGGATTTCAAAAGCGGACCCATTCTCATTTATTTTAACCGGTGAATGGCGCTATAACCTATGGCTGCCCATACTCGGTCTCTTCCTGTATATGGCAGCAGCGGAAGAAGAGAAAGCCACTGCCACTTTTGCCGCGTTAGAAGGAATAAAGGTAAGGGAGGTCATGCGAATCGAAGGGACGATTGTACCCGCGGACATCACAATCGAGGAGCTGGTGAGAACGATGCTTGTCGAGAAGACCGCCGAATACGCCGTGGTGAATGCGGGCGGAGAATTGAGCGGGTATATAACACTTGGTGCCGTAAAAAGAACACCAATCGAGCAACGTTGGTTTTTACGTGTTTCTGACGTAATGCATCATCTCGACAGTTTTAAAGATGTTGTATTGGAAGAGGAGGCAGCATCAGAAGCATTAAAACGAATGCTTAGGAACAAAACGGAAGTTTTAGCGGTGAAAGAGGAGGAGCACGGGCGCTTTGTTGGGCTCATCACGAGAAGCGACTTAGCGATGTATATAGAGATGCTGAAAGTGCGTGTTTGAGAAGAACGCGGGAAGCGCCTTTTATCGTGCCGGATACACCGATGACGCTTATGCCAATCCCTGCCCCATTCACCGAATGCACACAGGCTAATGCCGCCCTCACTTCCTCTACTTTCGTGTGTGTGCATCTCAGAATTCCTATGCCTTTTTTATCGTATCTTATCAGCCATAACTTACTTTCACTCGTACCTATGTCTCCATACAGCGAATAAACCGAGTCCCATATAGCATTCAGCAGCCTGTGCTTATCTATTCCTATCTCGCTCAGCACCTCAAACACAAGATACCTTCTCCTATATCGAGTACTCATATTAGCTCTACTTTCCGCTCCTTATTCCACCTCTTCTCCAGTATCTCCACCGGAATATCACTAAGCGCTCTTACTGCCTCCTCATGTCGCATACCAAATAATGATGCAAGTGCAATCATCTCCCTTGGTGCCCTTAAATCATATATAGAACGAGCATTGCTGGTTAATATAAACCTGGCTTTATATTTTCGCACTAATTCCAAATTATCCCGCAGCCTACCGAGTATTCGCACTCTATCACCCCGTCTGCTCTTGATTATCGCATTCATGTTGAATTCGATTGCAATGCCATTTTCGACAGCGTATCTTACCAATATGTGG
The DNA here is from genome assembly GCA_049287525.1 of Halobacteriota archaeon. Lineage (GTDB taxonomy): Archaea > Halobacteriota > Syntropharchaeia > Alkanophagales > Methanospirareceae > QENJ01. The sequence goes on from JBAQFZ010000001.1 coordinate 4,143, forward strand.
TTCAATGCCACTTCACCCTTCTCGCCGCAAGGATGCGCTAAGACGTCCACTTTAGGGTCCTTTAACGCAGCTAAATTTAGCTGCTCGTCACCACCATGAACCATCACGAGGGGCACTTTTCCACTGTACTGCTTTAGTTTCCTGTTTAATTCTGATACCGAGGTTGCCCTTAGCTCTATGCCACTGTAAATGGCGGGTGATTGCCTCTGGTCCGTGCAGTCATCGTGGTTCGCTATGGCTATGCCCGCATATCCGTATCTTCTCGCAACCCGGAGCAGCTCCTCGCCTGGCATGTCGGTCTCTGGATACGCATGCACGTGGAGGTCAAAGAAGGTTAGCATCTGCATATTATTTATACCTTTATCGTTATATCTTCAACTTTATTTAGACGAGCCTGCAATAAAAGATAGATAGAGAGATAGAGAGATAGAGAGTATGAAAAAGGATTGGAAGACTTTATTGCAGGAATTGCGTGAAATACACGCGGATTTCAATCTTATTACCGTAGCTGAGATAGAGGTGTCCGAATGGGTACGGTGGAAATGCGAGTATGGATGTAGAGCATACGGGAAGCATTTGACCTGTCCGCCGTACACCCCGGGACCGGAAGAGACGAGAAAGCTACTAAAAGGCTATGAAAAAGCGATTATCACACGATTTAAAGACGTTAAGCCAAATTTAGAGGTACAACCTGCACATATCCATCATTTCCTCTGGGATGCGATATTTAAGACGCACAATACGATGTTTGAGTTAGAGCGGCATGCCTTTCTAGCCGGCTATTACAAAGCGTTTGCTATGGCTGCACTGCCCTGCACTTACTGCCGGGATTGCCTGCCGGAGCGCGAGGGTTTTAGTTTAGACCTCGCTTCTAAGAGGTTTTGTGAACATCAGGATAAGGTAAGGCCGTCAATGGAGGCGTGTGGTATTGATGTATTCAAGACAGTGGGGAAGGTGGGTTATGAAATAGACGTACGTACATCGCCGCATGAGCGGATAATCTTCTTCGGGTTGTTGTTAATTGAGTGAGCATTCCCTTTTTCTTTTTGGTTCCTCATCACTTTCTAATTATAGTCATTCCTGTAATAAATTGCAATTAATAAACCACGAGAATTTCATAAGATTAACACAAGACAAGAAATCTAAGATTTTTCTCGTGAAAATCTGTGTAATCTTGTGGTTATTTTTCGGAAATACTATAATCACGACCTTTTTAAAGTACAGTGTTGTAAAAGGGGTTCTTATT
>JBAQFZ010000002.1:0-20653 GCA_049287525.1 Halobacteriota archaeon
AAATATGTTGTAGTCACTAATCCCGAGGGGGACGTCACAGCATCGAAATTGTCCATTCCCTCAATGGAACAAAGGCAAATTATGGATGTGTTAGGGGTGGAGTATATAAAGTCTGAAACTTAGGTTATAATAAAAATATACATAAAAATATAAATATAAATATAAAAAAAGAGTGGGGTTAAAGAAGATATGAACACCCCTATGCCGACATTTTTAGTATTGGATGCGGTTCCTTCGCTTCGATGTCGTGTTCCGCCTTGTTAGCCTCTGAAACCATCATATCCGCCATACCAACCAGCGGGAACACCTTTGGGGCATGCTCAATAGGACCGTAAAGCACGAAATCCATCCCCGCGATCACGGGGATAACATTCGAGGCGATGTCACATATCTCGAACACTTCTGCCCCTAATCCTTCCCAGCCACCGGGTCCTTTCGTCGCATGCGCCTTCCGGAACGTTTTCAGCCATGTCCAGGCAGAGGGTGCATTGTGGATACCCAATCCCACGGATATACCGTATTTCGATTTGATGACAAAGCCAGATGCAATGGCAGACCCCACACCGGCGCCTATGGGCAGTGTAGCCGGGTCGCACATTTGTTTCGTTATACCCATGTCCCGTGCAAGATAGACCAGTCCTTTATCAAAGGTGCCCGCCCCGGTTTCTAACAGGTCTACCTTCCCGGCTACTGTGGAATCTTTTGGATTGAACGCTAAGATAATCGCTGCTTCCAGTCTGGATTCTTTGATTGCGTTCAGCTCCTCTTGTGAACACGATACGTTCATGGAGTTATACACCGCTTTATCTATCAGTCCCACTTCATCAGCATACTTGAGCCCTGCAACCTTTGCCTCCGCCACTGTCGAGTCAATCAAGAAAGGTGAGTCACTTACCTCTGTACAGAACGCAATCTCTTTCTCCATTGCCTCGGGCGATTCTGAAAATATCTGCATCATGCATGGATTTCCGGTTAAATCTGAATACTCATCCTGCTTCTTTAACACGTCTTCCGCCGCTTTCTTGTCGAATATCCCTTTCTCCGCATCTTCGACCATATAATGCTTTGCGTAGAATATCGTTCCACAAAGAACTGTTGCACACTCGCCTGGCTGCCCTCCTACTTTCACGCCACCTATATCATATATCTCCTGTTCCCGATCAAATACAAACATTTTTTCCCGTCTCCTCCTTTTATGCTATGCTGCCATCAGGAAAATTACATACGTAACTATTCCTATCATTACACCGTACAAAAGACCCATTGTGAACCCTATCTTTTCGCCCTGCCGTTGCCAAAGTTCTCCAGCGACAAATTCCACGGTTTCGTCCATCTTATTTATTCGCTCCAGCAGTTTTATATGCTCGACTGGCGTGACTGCAACAGGAACAGCTACCTCTTCCAGTTCCGCCTCCAGTTTCGCTAGAATCTCTCTCTCCTCTGTCTGTTTCTCTTCTGCTTTTCCCTCTTCTCCCATTCTTCTTTCTTTCTCCCTCTTATCTTAGATTAAAAGTCTTAGCCCGACGAAAAGAAAACTAACGAAAATACCGATTGCCAGACCTTTTATGAAACCGACCCAGAGTCCCGCGGCGAAGCGTGAATCTCGACCTATCATCGTGATAAAGTGTTTGAGGTCTTCTATTCGTGCGGTTAAAACAGCCGTTTCCGGCGTTTGCTGTACTACTTTCTCTGCCGCCATTTATATCACCCCCAGAATTAAGGGCAAGAGGAAGATGACCGCAGCTATTAACCCTGCTATTAGCCCCAGTAGACCGTCACTCGATAATCCTGAGGTTAATTTCTGGTCGCGTGCAATCAACTGAGTCTTGTAGGTTATCAACGCCGTAGCCCGCTCTATTGTAGCCATATACGGAGATGCAGGCATGGCTAACGGCATCTCTATCACTGCTGCTCCTACTTCCTCTTCGCCTACTTTCACAATCATCGCATCTTCCGGATACGCACCAGGATCTCGTGCTGTAAGCTCTTTCACTTTCGCATTGAGCTTCCCGTAATCCTCCACGCCAATCATGTCTATTACTTCCACCTGTTCTCGGAATCGCTCTACCGCTGAATTCGGTACATTCTCGATGAATGGAATTGCGCCTTTGGTTCCTATTATCTTTCGTGTCTCAGGGTCAATACCGTTCTCTATCAGCGCTTTCATAGAACCACCACTTACATGCCCTGGCACTTCGGCTCCGGCTAAGATGAGGAATCGTATGTTTGGATTTGAGATAACGTTCGTTATCATCTTCTCTAACCCGATGTTCTCTGTTTTATCCGGTCCCTGTATTGCGATACCCTGCAAATGCTCGATGTGGAAATACGAACCACACGACGATATTGCCACGCAACTCTGCGGGTCACCAACTTCATAGTCACCGGTGACCAGCGGCCATCCATCCGGAACTTCTTTCTTCTCTGCCATGCTCATTCATGCACCTCCTAACGCTATGAACACTACTGCGACTGCTAACACGCCAAAGGTCACTCCGAGCATGAAAAACGTGGTGAACCCTGCTTTAGACATCATTCCTTCTCTGTGTGGTTGTGCTACGTTGAATTTAGAGGTTGGGTCAAGGGTATTGAGCAGGTCATTCACTGCTGCCTCCAGAACCGTTATTTGCTTTTCTATCGGTGCAAGATTGACTTTATAGAACCCTGGTCTACTGACGCCTACGATTAGCGTGTCCGGATCAAGCACAACACCATACTTCTCATTTATTACCAACATGTTCTCTTCTTTTATATCCTCCCTTATCCTATCGTCTTGATCAAACCTGTTCCGACGGTCGCATAGCACTCTTTCATACACGCCCTGATGTATCGCCGGTAGAACACAACCCATACGATCACACCGAATACAATCAGTGCTATTGGGTCCCACAGTCTCCAAGGAGAGGTATCAAGTACGATCACCGTAAACCCGAGTATGACACTTATCAACCCGGAAATCTCCAGAGAGAGCATCAGCGTCCTCTCCCTTCGCTCGTCTGGTCCGAGACAGGCATTGTATGGATGGAACATCCCCATACCCGAGAGGATGAACATGAATGCTATGACCCCTGTATTCATGACCTGGTTCACTACCGCATCGAAGTTCAGCGAGCCTGTCACGATGGAGCATTCGAGCAAGATTGCAAGCGTCCCTGCCATTCCTAATTCCATCATCCCACGCTCCAAGCGTGGAATTTTCATCGCGATGTACTTCTCATTGTTCCCGAAGTAGCCGGATACCAGGCCAATGCCCCCCATAAAGAGGACACCGATTAACACTCCTGGATAAAACTGACCTACATTGCCATATTTTGCAAACGCGAGCCCCATGAGCGTCCCTATAATGCCATACCCTATTGCCATCACACCTATGGATGGAACACCTGTCCCTAACCCATATTTAGACGTCTTCCGGACAGAATCCGCACCCCAGAGTAAGGCTAAGAGCATCCCCACTCCTTTGATCACCAAGGGCAATGCCGTGAAGATGGTGATGATCGCGGCAAGTATGCCTGCGATAAGCCCAAGCTCGGTCTCTGCAAACGGGAATTTGAATGACAACATCTTCTTCTTCGGCGCTTTTACCTCTTCTTCCTCTACTGCTGCTGGTGTTACCGTCATTTTACACACCTCCTAAAGCTATGGTTGCGAGCAGAACCACGATAGCGGCAAGCACCGAGACGGCAAGAGATGCGGCAAGCGCTCTTGGCAGTGTCTTGAACTTCGGGTCATACAACCCTTCGGTGGTACCCCGGATGTTATACGCTGCAAGTATCGCGTTGGCTACAAAGATGGCAAGTGCTGCAATCACTGCCGTGCCGTATGAGAAGTGCGCATAGGCAAGTAACGCGAAGTACATGAGTGCACCACCAAACCCTCCGGCAAAACCGCCGATAGTCCCCGAGACAAAGACCACATCGGGAACGCCATGACCATCAGTTTGCGGTGTTTTGTACGCTGTCTGGGGTGCTTTTGTTATTGGGTCAACTGCTACTCTACCTGAAATGGGCAGGACACCACACCCAAAGACGTACAGAATATTCGCCATGAGCATCACCACACTTATCATGATCGTCGCACCAACCGCCCCGGATAGGGATATAAGCCAAATACTGTTGCTGAACGTGGATACAGTAGCCGCTGTAAATAATCCCGTCATTACTGCTCCGAGCATAATCTGAACTGTCCCCGTTGCGATTCCGGTCGCGGTGCCCATTGCCGCCGGTGCACCGCCCACTGGTAAGAGATGCGCTCCTAAACTTGCCAGTAAGCCGCCACCCACTACACATAGCACTATCCAAATCATGCTAACTGGTTCTATTGGCATTTTATCTCCTCACACTCCTACAAACGGTCCGCATTTCTTTCTCACCCATTTCACAAACACCATGTTCCCCACTAATAACCCCGCTATTATGAGGAGTCCCACGACGACACCCCATATCGCTGAAATGTTCCCGGCGTGTGTTGCGTATTCTACCGTTGGCACAGAAGGCAGATCTGCTGGTAAGATGGGTAAAAATCTCCCGAGCATCATCCCAACAAGCGTCCGCCAGTTCTCGAAGAGAATGATAAGTCCGAAGGTCATTCCTGTAACTGGGCCACCGAATTTCGCACAGAACCCCACAATGTCCTTCTGGGTCCTTATACCGCAGTCCGCGTATCGTGTGATCTTACCGTGGTAAACCACTCGTTTCCCTTCTCCAAAAGGTTTATCCTGAAACTCGCGCTCCGTCCCATAATGCACATCACCCGTGGAGGAGCCGATTGAGCCCACCGTAATTCCCCAGATGAACGCGAGCAGTGGTAGGGCGAACGGATGGTTCAATGCCGGATTCCCTGACAGAGTGCCTAAATTGCTCTGTATGTATGCGATGCTCGTAATGCAGAAGGTCGTCATAAATCCATGCGTTGCAATGGGGAGCAGATGCCCGTATAACACATCGAGATAAATCGGCTGCTCGAACCGCTTCTGTGCCGCGGTCCTACCGCAATGCGCGGTGGTTGAAAATATCACGTGGATTATTGCTGCTACTGCTACACCTAGAGGTATCGCCACAACCGCCGCCTTCCATTTCGCATCGGGAACGAAAAGCTCGAGCTTTTGCAACAGTATCCATGCTGCCGTTCCTGCGACCGTACAATACATCGCATTTGATAAGGGCTCACCAGAAATCGCTTTATTGAAGAACCGGTGTACCTGTCCCACCTGCGGCGCCAGCTGCACCTGCGAATTCGGGTTGCTCTGCGATCCAATGTCTGACTCCAAGTCCTCGAACGTACAGGCAATAAACGCCAAGAACGCTATCACTAACATCCATGCAAATAGCAATGCTACTATTAGTACCATGAGAAGAGGTTACAGGTATTAACACTATAAAAAGGTTTCGCTTTTTCCGCACTTATATACCTGTAAGATAATAAGAACTGTAAGGAACGGAGTGCTAAGTCAATGGTACTTTTTGGAAAGAAACATCATCCGAAACTGCTAAAGACGCAGAGAATGAGCTATAGTGACTTATTTTTTATATTGCGCCTTTCACGAGGAAACCTCGCTTTAAGGCCTATATTCATCGTAGCGAGTGTAGAACTGGGCAACAGCACCACTAAATCTATATTAAGTGCGACAGACGTGAGTAGTGGAAAGACGTATATACTGGATAAAGCTATCAGGATGACACGGGAGGCATTAGCGCACGAATCCGCGTTTTGTCATACGATAACCATGGTCGAACTTTCTGAGGATTCTATTGCGGAATTAGTGTGTAAGACGCTGCAAGAATGCGCACGCGCCGTGGGAATAACAATTCAGGATTTACATTTCGTGGTTCGGTCATCGGGAGTAACCGCGGGGTTCACCTCTATCGAGGAGATGCAGGGAGTAATAAAAGCGCTTGCTAAGGGTTGCATGCTTGCTAAGGTACCACCACGTAAGATGATCTCACCTATGACCGTTAATGACATCCCTTCCGAGCTGAGGATGTTTTCGAAGATGGATAAGACCTATTTTGATGGCGCCGTAACCGGAAACGAAGCACCAGCAGGGGAGTCGTTAGTAGCGAATGAGATGGAGGGAGAACTTGTAACCGCAGGGCTTAAGGAGGCTGCGAAATGGCTCGATGTTGATTATCGAAACCCGGTCTTATCACTGGATTTCGGTACTACTCTCGCCGGCCGGGTGACCGCTGACCAGTTACCATATTCAAAAGTAACAGGTAGTTTCTGTGGTCTGGCGGGTGCGATCCCCGATGCTTTTGTCTCGCATATTGTACGCAAGAAATATCCTTCTGTAATTGATTGCCCGGGGAGTAATTTAAAGCGTAAAATAAAGCAGGAAGTGGTTACAGGCTATACAGAGGAGGTATTGAGATATCTAAAGATAGAGAAAGTAACATCTGGATCTTTGTTTGGGGGCTCACCGGTAAATGCGGCTGCCGCGCGAAAAACCGGCGTCACATTGATCGGGGTAGATGCTGGGGACAACCTTTCCGACCTGCCCAGGATAGCCGAGATAGGTAAAGATATGTTTCAAGAGGAGGGCATACGTTATGTTACACCTGTGATAGACGAGGTATCGGCATGTATAGTAGAGGAGTTAGTGGAGGTAGCAATGGATGAGGGCTTATTATTACCCAATACGAAATTTGGAATTACCGGCAGGGCGGGCATAACCGGGAAGAAACCAGAGTTAATATTGGAGAAGTTGAGTAAAATATTTGAACGGAAAGTGGACAAAGAGGTGGTATTCGCAGACGATGGACTGGCAAGGGGTGCAGCAGTGCTTGGAAGATGTATGTACCAGTTTGGAAGTCCAGGCAATCCAATAGGGGGTATACAGGGCGGTGGGTGCATCTATGGCAAGCGACTGAAGAAGCAAAAAAGGCTTTGAGATTTTTTGGCAGGGAAAGGGTAAAAGATATAAAATAAAAAAAGTAATCTTATAAGACTAAAGGAAAACATAACTAAAACATAACTAAATGTTAATGTATGTATAGCTGTTGTGAAGATGCAAGATGCAAGTGGAAGTGGAAGCACGAAAGCAGAGTTCTGTTCTATATCCTCTGTTTTCTTCTCCTCAAACCTGTATCCTGCATCTTGAATCCTAGCAGCTAAACAAATACAAAGGAGGTAGGGGATGGAAGTAGAAGTAGAAGGTGGGAGTGGATTTAGCAATGCAAGCTATGCAACGATATGCCAGGATATATACAGGGATATAGGTTTAAGGAGTAACATTGACAGTGTGTATCTGTATTGCAATGCTGCTGAGCACGTGTTTATTATCTCTATTAAGATAGGGCGAATGCCAGGCCCGGTGACTGCGGGTGACATAACAATAAAAGGGGACAATATGTTAAAGGTGACGAATGAGAGATATGTGCCACAATTGCTTTCGCTTCTCTGGGATAGATACGGAGAGAAGGTTAAACAGCGAAGCAGGTTAGAGATAGATATAAAGATAGGGGAGGACGAGATGGAAAAACTGATGGACAAGGTCGTCTATGACCCGAGAGAGGATTTGACCTCGCGGATATTGGATGGTATAGACCGGATATTACCTGAGGGTGCGCGGATACGATATACAATCCCTTCTAATAAAAGAATAACCATTATCGCTTCTGAGGATTCAATAAGGGAAGATTGGAAGATTAAAGCGAGAGAGATGTTGAGCCGGATGGAAAAGGAGGAGGCGTAGATATGTACAAAATAGTAATGTTCACAGGTGGCGTATATAAGTTCAACGAGCTGAAAGAGCTGGTAGAGGATGTAGGGGGGATTATATTACAGGAGATGGTGATGCAGACGGAGACGATGCTGCACTTAGCATTCCCGGAGGAGGAAGAGCGAGCAATTCGGAAGAAAGTAAAAGGTATGGGCGGCAAGTTAAAAGAGTTACCGCTAGCAGGAGTGGAAATAATGGTTGTAGCACCGTCACTTGGAAAACACCATGCGGTAAACCCGATGTGTGACATTGCGGAGTTCTTACGCAGGAATGGTGCAATAACAAATATGATGGGGTTGGCACGCGGTGTGGGCAAGCGAATATCGCAGATGACGGTTCTTGAGAAGGAGATAATAGAGGAATGTGACGCTGCAGTATTCGTGTTTGGTAATTTTGAAGAGTGTATAAAAGAGAAGGCGAAGTTATTTGAGACGTTAGAAGTGCCTTATATAATAGTTGGTGGACCTCCAGAAGTTGACATGAAGCATTATGTAGGTGGTGTAGGACGAAGAACCGCGCGGATGAGACGAAAAGGAGATATAGAACGTTTAGATGCGGCAGCGAACACATTGCAGGAAGCCATTGATGAGAAGAGGAGGGAGATAGATGAAGACCCGCTGGCTACCTCGCCGCTGTTTGTGAAAGAGATACTGGACCTGATTCTACCACCGAAAGCAGGCGAGGAGTTCTCAACAATAACACAGCTTGACGGATTGCGTGTGAAAGTAGAAGAAGGAGATGAGGATAAGATAGGTGAGATAGAGATAGGGAAGCGGAAACTATCAGAGATTTGCAAGATAAAGAAATCTAACTATGACGGTTATATACTGAAGATACTACCGGAGGCAGTAACTAAGAGTGTATATTGAGGAGAGAGAGAGACACCCCCACATTTCTACTGGAGATTATATTCTCTTCCGTGTTTAGCAAATCGTGGCTAAGAAACTATTCAGGTCTGTGTACACAATATTCCCCACGATAATAACATCTGCATATCGCTTCATCTCGGATGCTTTCTCTTTTGAATCAATCCCGCCGCCGTAGAACAACGATGCGTTATGTAATACTTCACTTAGCCGCTTTATCAGACTGCTGTCACCGTAACTGCCACTATATTCGATATATATGATAGGGATTTGAAGATAGTTCTCCGCATATTGTGCATACGCAATGACTTCCTCTGCACTTAAAGAAGTGTTTGACTTTGTTAGTTTACCAACCGCAGAATCTGGATTTAAAACGATATACGCCTCAGGTACAACCTCGTTCCAATTTATCGAATGGTGCATTATCCACTCTACATGCGAGCCTACTATCCATTTCACATCGCCGGTATTGAGTACCAGAGGCACAAAGAGGTAATCAACATCGTTATATGAGACTGCATCAGGTGTTACGGGCTCTAATATTTTCGGTTTTTCATAGTCCTTCAGAAGTGATATTAGTCGGGATACATTCTTAGTCGTGATGTTCTGTGTGCCTGAGATCATTATTGCGTCTGTTCCACTTTCTATAATTGTTTCAATCATAGAGTTCGTGATAGGCTTGTCCGGGTCAAGTTTTGTGATATGTTTCCATTCTTTCCAGGGTTCTTTCTTTGCAGTCATCGCTCTTTTTTACGATGTAACGATGGATATAAAAAGGTGGCTGTATGTGTAGAAAGGAAAAGTTCACAAGACTGCGTAATAAGCTTTCTTTCACCTCATCTTATGCAACAACTCATTTATTCTTTCACCTTGATAACCAAGTTCTCCACCCTCCTTAACAGTTCTTTTTATACTTTTATGTCCCTTTCGAGGTGGATGTAACCTGAAAATAGGTTTAATTTTATATCCCTTCAAATCCTTCATCTTTACCTCACCCAAATAAAGAAGATGAGCCAGCTCTTTTATAGACTCAAAATCCATATGTGACTGCACATATTCATCTGTTAACTGTTTCCCGCCTTCTAATCTACCTCTTAGCTTCAGCAACTCCTCTAGTTCATTTTCAGAAATCTCGCCCCATCCAACATAAGAATTTACCATCTTTATCATTCCTTTGTAATACGCATTCTCTTCCACCACCGCACAATGGTTAACTCGATGCAACCGTAGAAGTCCTAACGTGTACTTTATCTCAGGTCTAATTCCTACACTTCCTCTTAATTTTATTATTGCGTACATAATTATCACCTTTATTACGTTACATTCTTTTTATTGTAGAAATCTTTGCCAGGGCATTAAAGGTAGCCAATCCCAAATTAAACGTTGTTGTAGTCTTGCCTTTCGTCTTTGTCCATATATCTTTAATACCTGCGAACTCCAGTACCTTCTTCGGTGTATCGCCGGCAGCGAGACCCAAACCTTTCGGTGCAGGCTTAAGGGTTATAAATACACCGCCTGATTTACCGGTAACAGCAAAAGGTATGGAATGCTGTTTATCACAGTTGCATTCCCAGGACCCGCAGCCTCGATCTATATACGTCAAGTTCAATTTCGCTGCTCTTACCGCTTTTGTTATACTATTACGTACAAGCGCATCTTTGCCTACACCAAAACCTATATACCCTTCTTTGTTCCCAACAATCACACAAACCCTGAACTTTATTCTTCTGCCTGAATCCGTCATACGCTGCACCATATTTATATCCAGCACCTCTTCTGAGAGTTCCGGAATCAAGGTCTCTATAATTTGATGCTCTTTTATTGGAAATCTGGATTTGAGTACTTCTTCTATCGTTCTTATTTCTCCTTCTTGTACCAGCTTACCCATTCTTGTCGTGGGTATCCATCTCTCTTCTTCTCCCTTCCACCCTGCTGCTCTGGTCATGTTAAAGCAGTTACCTCCTTTTCTTCTACTACTTTGTCCTTCAATATATTCCCCTTTACAATATCAAAGGTGTCTAATATAGTGTCAGCGTTTTTAACCGATGCAATATGTTCACCTCTAATCCGGACTTCAGGAGGGAAGACAATAGATTCATGAGGAATCACCAACCCGGAATCAATTACTCCTTTAAGTGCTGCATACACTCTGGAACCACGAACAGGAGTACGTAAACCAATATCAAGTACCCCCGCATCAAACCCTGCTTCCTTTGCTTTCTTACCGAACATTAACCCTGTCAGGTACGCCGCGGGTATATTACTTTTCCCGCCTTCGTAACCATAGCGCTTCAGCTCTGAAGAGATAACGTCCACGGAGGTAATATCACTGGACATATCACTCGAAACCAGTTGCATGCGGATATATTTATTACTCATTCTTATAACAACACGCGGCTTTCGGCTGAGAAGTAGTTTCAACCGCTTACGATAGTTAGTCTTTCGTTCATGTCTCCTTCTAAAAGGGACTCGATAAGTAGGTCCACTTACGCTTGATCGTCTTCTCATTCTATTTATTCTACCTCTTTCTTATATGTTGCTATAATATTATTTAAATGTGAGATATTCCTTATCTCTCCGCCTTTTGCTTTCATGTATAACTTATGATGTGTGGTCTTGTCTATCTCAGCATTATCTCGTAGCTCTTTTAATCTACGGCGTAAAGCGCGGATTTTGGTTATCCACCTGCGTTTCTTACCACCTCTAGCTCCTTTAGCTCCTTTGCGCGACCCTTGCCCTTTCCGGCGTCCCATCGCTTTTTTAATTGCTAACACTCTTGCCCGTCCTCTACTTACGCCTTTCTTATCTCGCTTCTTTATAAAACCCCCCGCAATCATCTTATAGATTTCTTCTCGCGTTAACGCTCCAAACACATCCTCATTAGCTTTCGGGTCTATCCATACACGTCCCTGCCCGACTTTCAATATCTGAGCCGCTATACGCTTCTGTTTTGCAAGATTTGTCATTGCTATTTATTCACCTATCTCTTATCTTTTTTACTTCTATATTTACTTTTACTTTTAGTTCATTATTAAAGTATCTAAACCATTTCTTAGTATACCTATTTTAAGCTTGCCTTTTATCGCGGCCTGTTCACCTTCTTTCTTTCCTGCTCCTATTTCACCTTTTATAGCTTCGGCAACCGACTCATAACTGGTTATCCCCCAGCGTGTTAACGTATTATGATTACGTTTGCACACAATACTCAACTTAACTCGCTGCATTGCTTTTCTTAAATAGTACGCTTTATGACCACCGAGCACGAAGTTCGATTTTATTGCTTCTTCTACGGCGTCATAGCTGGTATAAGTATTCATCCAGACCTCGAACTCTGTGTCACCAAGACCGTCCAGGCATTCCGCTATGAGTATGAACTTACCACCCGGTGCCAGTGCACGGTAGCTATTCTCAACCGCTTTTAATGCCTGATACAGGTTCCTATCTTTTGGAAAACCACCTGCGCTCACTACCAGTGCGTCAAACGACCCGGTTGTTTCAATGCAGAACATATCCCGTGCGAGTTCTATTCCATTATTAAAGACGGCATTCAGCTCGCCTGCATATGCTTCTATTAGATTGCCCGAAGCATCTTCGACGGTATTCAGTACGATATCCGGAGGAGCCATAGATGCTGCTTCGGACATGTCCAGGTGCACCGGGTTACCATCTATATTCGCAGTTCTCGCACGGTCATCAACTAAAAGCGCATGGTTCCTCTGTATCGTCTCTCGCGAAGCTATACCCGGCAATATACTCTTCCTTCCACCTCCGAACCCGGCGTAGTAATGTAGCGTGATGTCACCAGTGAGAACTTTTATATCTGCTTCTACGTAAATCCGGTTCAACATCACGGGTGTGCCTCTGGTGGTCGTACCCAGATACACCATGTCTTTTGCATCACAGTCATGACTCTTTATATCAAACCTCGTACAGTGTTTACCAAGCATCCGCTTCAAATCCGCTTCTGTTGGTGCTGCATGAGTACCGCAAGCCACAAGCAGAGTTATATCAAGGTTATCGCCTGTTAACTCTTCTGTTAGACAATCAAGCATCTTCGCGGTCGGTGCGTTTCGTGTCTGGTCATCAATAACGATAACTATATTTGCTTGTTCTTTGTTCTTAACAATTTCGTGTAATCCTGGTGTCCCGCCAACCGGATTTTGTAGGGCATGTCTTATCACAGCATCAGCATTGTTCTGGATAACTTTGCTTCTACGTTCCGTGGGGTCTAATAGTTTACCTTCTATATTCAGGTCTATCAGTTCAGAGCCGTAAGGTATCTTTAGTGATGTCATAGGTATTTATTGGTGTTTTTAACATGATAATATAAATCATAGTTATGTATCTTCTTGCATCTTGGATCCCGGCAGCTATACAAATACAAAGATTTAAATATCAAGATAACAGAGCATATCGGGCTTCGGAGCTTCGCACCTTCGCCCAAATCCTGCTTCGCAGGACTTCAGATACGCTCGTGACGTTAGGCGAAATGTCTTTAATATATATAAAACATATATATCCATTTGGAGGTATTAAAGATGGAAAAATTACATCTGCCCATAATCATTGAGATGGACGAAGATGAGTATTACATAGTAAGTTGCCCGATGTTCAGTGGTTGTCATTCTTACGGCGAAACGATAGATGAAGCACTGGAAAATATAAGGGAAGTCATAGAGATGTGCCTCGATGAGACAAAAGTCGAGGAACTTAATAAGTTCGTAGGATTTAGAGAACTGGAAGTAGCCCAGAATGTCTAAACTTCCCGTAATCAAAGGCAGAGAACTTGTAAAGTTTTTGGAATCCATGTGCTTTAGGGTTACCAGGACAAAAGGTTCTCATGTAAGGTTGAGATCAGAAGATGGAAGGGTAACCACCGTTCCTGTGCATGGGAATAAGGACATACCCAAAGGGCTTTTGCGTAAAATAATCAGAGAAGACTTGGAAATAAGTTTTGAAGAATTTTTAGAGTTATACTCAAGGTACAAAGGGAAATGAGAAGATGATCGACACTTCGCCTAACAGAGCGGCTATCTGGCTCCGCTCTTTGCAGTCGTTTCGCAAAAATTCATCTTCGGGGAACTTCCGATACGCTCAGCCGTTATACGCCATCAAAATAAGGTATGGTAACGGATTTTAATATAGTGCAGCATGGTTGACCTGGAGTGGAAACGAGGGGGTGTGTGTGTCCGGGGACATTATGAACGTGGTAAAAGGTATAAATTTTTAAGTCAAACATTCACAAAATAAATCGTTACTATCTTCAACATTTCTTTAGCCTCGCTGGCTGTTTTACCTGGTGGTTGAACCAATATTGTATTTTAGATAAAGGAGGTAGTTCGGCTTTTCGGTTCGCGCTCGTGTACATATTTACATATATACAAAGAGGAAAGGAGATGAAAGAAGAGAACCGTTGTAATCGTGTGAAGAACTTCATCATATCTGAAGTAGCAGCATCTACGGTGCTCGGATTCGTTATTATCGTGGGTATTCTATTTACCGCATTTGGCATCTTTACGGCTGTTCAGGTACCTTTATGGACAAAGGAGACGGAAGCCGTGCATGCGGCTAAAATGCCGCTGGAGTTCGCGGAACTTGATTCCGCTATTGATACGGCGATATTACGTAACGACTCTTCCAGTTCGGGTTGCCGGGTAGAGATGAAACCGGATAGCGTGCCGGTGGTTGGTATTCAGGCTTCTGCGGGGATGCTTGAGTTCGACAACGCATCCGAGAAGTTTTGTTTTATGGCTTGCGCTCCGGGTGAAGAAATCCCTCATAACCTGAGCGCTCCCGGATGGAACAGTACGCCTTGTAAATTCTCTGATGCGAATTATACTAAGTGCCATGTTGTTACACAGGACTACGGTGCAGAATTGGCACTGGAATCCAGTGAAGGAGATATAATCTACGATTCAGGTGGCGTGGAAGAACTCTCCGGGTCGTTCCAGTGCAATAAATTCGAGGTTATCGGAACTGGCACTACCCTGTACACTTCTAATTTAAACATCTACGCACGAGAAATTACCATCGGCTCGGGTTCTGAAATAAATGCCAATGGTCGCGGCTCTGCTGGTGGTATCCAGGACCACGATGGGAAAGGTGATGAACCCGGGCGGAACAATGCAGAAAATAATAGTGCCGGCGGTGGTGGTGCAGGACATGGAGGTGCAGGAGGTGCCGGCGGTGCGTCGTGGTGGGGTGTCGGTGGAGCAGGAGGCTCCAAGTATGAAAGACCAACAGATGATAAGGAAGCACTTGCAGGTTCTGGTGGTGGCGGAGGCTCCACGGGTGAACTCATGCCAGGTAGTAGCCAGATAATAGCAGGGGAAGGCGGAAATGGCGGAGGCTATATTTTCCTTCATGCGCCTATCATCAATATTGCGGGAAAATTATCTGTAAACGCAGGAAACGGGGGTCCCGGTGGTGGTTATGATGATTCGTGTGGCGGTGGTGGCGGTGGTGGAAGCGGGGGTAGCATACTTTTGAAAGGTGATTACGTTACTGTCTCCAGTACCGGTACGTTTTCAGCCAAGGGTGGAAATGGTGGCAAAGGTGGAATGCACTATAATAGGGGGCATAATGTTACAGATACCGATGGCGCTGGCGGAGGCGGTGGAGCTGGTGGGTTAATAAAAATATTTTACGATTCCAGTCTATCTTTCTCTGGTCCTCCTCCCGATGTTGCTGGTGGAGCTAATGGGACAAGTGGAAAAAATTACTCTGGATTTTACAATCCTTCAACGGATGGCGAGAACGGAACAAATGGAAGTGTCAATAATACCAAAATACCCTATACACCTTACGTTTGTTATTACGCCACGGGTTACCTCACGAGCGAGGCGTATAATACAACCACTCCGCTGGTCTTTTATGGTAACATGACCTGGAACGCAACATTAAAAGAAGATACGAGCATCGTCATGAAGGTTCGAACATCGCTAGATAAGAACATGACCTATGCAATGCCATGGGATGACTATGACTGCCCACCCGTAGTAAATGGAACGGACATCTCGGATTTGCCTTCGGTCTCTGATGGTAATCAGTACATCCAGTGGCGAGCCGAGTTCATGACTTTTGACCTATCGAAAACGCCGGTTCTGCATTGGGTGAACATCAGCTACGAATACGGTATTCCGTTTATCGTGAATACTTCAGGCAGTATACGCTACCGCAGCCAATACACGGATTATCGCAACTTCGAGCTCGTGTATGCGCAGGGCGCCACGCTAAAGAAGCAGGCAAAAGGCGAACTCATAGTTTCTGAGCCGTCTATCACTATCCGCAATATCAACACGAGCAACCTCAAATACACAAAACTAATAATTACAGCTATAAACTTAACAGGCGATAACAATACACTCAACGGTGGTTTCCATGCTGCCATAACACCATATGACTCAACTTCAAAGTTGATTACTGGCGGGTTGTACTTTACTAACCTCTCTATCAATATCACCACTGACTATCCGGACGTATGGCGAAAATGGTTCAACGATACGTGTAGTAAAGCGGATTTGGAATACGGTACTGATCCGGGAAACTATGACATTACCAGGAGCGGGACTCACTTCTTAGAGGTTGTGTTTTACGGTAGCGAGACGCGACCTGTAAAGATATGGTTAAAGAGTGCCGGGGCAAAGATAAAATTAGAAACGATTATGGTAGAATAAAGGGGAGATGAGAGAGAGGAGAAATGAAAAGAAAGGTTGTGAGTAATCTGTGGTTCAAAGACGAAAGAGCACAGTCAATCGCGCTTGGGTTCGTAATTATCATAGGTATTCTTCTTACTGCTTCTATCATTCTACTCAGCACAGAACTACCGAAACAGACGAAGAAGTTCGAGGCTGAACATGCAGTTAAAGTGCCGCAGGACTTTGCGAAACTCGGGTCTACTATTGATGACGTTGCTTTGATTGGAGGCGAAACGGCATCGGCTACCTGTGCTATCGGTTTAACATCAAAAAGTGTACCTTTTGTGGGTGTACAGGCTTCTGGTGGGACGCTTCGGTTCGATAACAGCAGCGAGACATTTGAGTGCATGGCATGTGCGCCGGGTGAGGCTATCGCGAACGGCAGCGGCTACTGGAATTGCAATAACTTTACTACCTTTGATGCTAAATTACATGTAGATAATACTTACCTGGATGTATGTGCGAAATTAGAATTGGACTCAGGGGAAGATAGAATATATGATTCTGGTGAAGATGAAAGTCTTTCTGGTGAATACTGGTGCAATAATTTCACTGTTATAAACAATACCACTTTATATACCTACTGGTTGACTGTACATGCAAAAAACATTACTATTGGTCCAAACTCGTCTATAAACTCAACAGGATGCGGTATGGCTGGCGGTAAGACTCTCGCGTACTCGCCATGGAGCGATCCTGGAAAAGGGGAGGGTGGTGGCGAGACCCCAAGTTGTGACGTGGATTACGGTGGTTGTCTCTGTGGTGCGGGTGGTGGTGGTGCTGGTTACTACAGCACAGGAGGAAACGGAGGGTATTCGTGGACGGGTGCAGGTCCTTATTGCTCGGGATGTTCTAACCAAAGTCATTCTGGAGGTCAGGGAGGTCCTGCGTATGAAAACGTAACCAACACATCAACCGATATGAATACAACAGCTTCGGGTTCAGGCGGAGCATGTGCGGCATGGGGTCAGGTGGCAAATGATTACATTTATGAGGGCGGAGCAGGAGGAAATGGCGGCGGTATTATCCACCTCGATGCGCCTATATTAAACATCATGGGAAATGTATCTGTGGAAGGCGAAAAGGGACACTATTCTAATGATGAAGACCGAGCCGAGGATTCCGCAGGTGGTGGCGGTGGTGGTGGCTCTGGTGGCACTATCATGTTAAAAGGGTGTGATATTAATATTTCAGGGTATCTCTCTGCTAAGGGTGGTGACGGTGCAGAAGGTGCAAAAGCATGCCCGGCTTCGAGCACCTATGACAGCAACGGAGGCGGTGGCGGAGGAGGTTCTGGCGGTGTAATAAAGATTTTTTACGGTATTAACCTCTCTGCACCCGGTGGGCTTGCCAATCACACGGCGGTTAACGGTGGCGCAGGAGGACTCGGAGGCGTAGGAAACGGGACGTATTGTTCAGGTCCTCTTTATCCCGCAGCAGGCGGTAATGGTTCTGCAGGAGGAGATGGGCATGTGCACAACGAATCATATCCCGATTATGTTGAATCCGTGCCGCATTATCGCACCGGCTGGCTCGTCTCCAACGTTACGGACATCGGATATAATGCTACCGGTACGAACACCTCAATGATTCGTTACGGTACCATATCATGGACTGAGACCAGACCATCGGGCACGAACATCTACATGAAAGTAAGAACGTCCGCAGATGCGAACATGGGCGGTGCTATGAGCTGGGAAGACGGCCCGTACGCAGCTTACGGTACGGACATCTCGGATTTGGCTTCTGTTTCGGATGGTCACAGGTATGTGCAGTGGCGAGCAGAACTACGCACTAATGAGACTTCGCGAACGCCGGTTCTTCATACCGTAAACATCAGCTACGAATATGGCCTACCCGTTATCATAAACTGTACGGGCAGTATAGAATTCGATACGCACTACTTCAGTCTGCCAAATTACATACTCGTGTATGAGCACGGCGGGATAATAAAGAACCAGAGCGAAGGAGAACTGATGTTTGTCGCACCGCCGATTTTCATCAGCGGTAATCCTACCAGACTGGAGATAACGGCTATTAACTTAACCGGAGACAATGGCACAACCGGAGGTGCGTTCAGTTCCGCGGTAACGGCATCCTTTGTAAAATCGGATTTGCTCAAAGGTGGATTGCCCTACTATAACCTCACGTTGAATATTACTACTGCATATCCCACTGCATGGCAGAGGTGGTTCAATAAGACGTGTGGAGCTGCGGGGTTGGTATATGGCACGGCTCCGGGAAACTATCACATTACAGGAACGGGTACTTCTAACCTACCGCTATCTATTGTGTTCTATGGCAACGAAACGAACCCTGTGCATTTATGGCTGAAAGAGTCGGAGGTGGCGGTAGAAGTAGCAGGGTAAAACAGCATTTCAAAAAGTAGCAATGACCGAAAGTTATTTATACCTCCTCAGTTAACGTATAACCCGGGTGGCAATCTAATGGCAAAAAAAAGGAGATTTGTTTCAGGTCTGGTTTTGGTGTTTGTGGCATTGGTGTCTGTTTTTGTGCCGGCTGTGAATGCGGTAAGTCAAGATTGGTATTTGTGTGCGACAGATACGAGATTGAACAAAACAGCTCCCGTAGATGATACTCACTCTTTCACGGGCTGGTCGGAATGGGAAGCGGAACCCGCGCAATCGAATCTAACCATGAGTTCGGGTACGTGGACGCTACACCTTGAATACTATACCCCTAACCAGGCATCAGGACGTTTATTTGTGGAAGTCTGGAATGCTTCGACAAAAGTGGCTGAGGGATATACATCAATTACGACTTATTATTATGATTACGTAAATGTCTATATGACTGGTATTAGTGCGGACTTTAAAAAAGGGGACTCTCTTAAATTAAAATTGAACTGGGTGTCAGATAGAGATCCAGCAGTTGATCTTGATGTACAATGTGGTAACGGCAAATCAAAACTCTCAAGCCCTTCTGCCGATCCCGGGTATCCGATTCCTGAACTGAATACCTTTGTGCTCTCTTCGGTTGGCTTGCTTGCGCTCGCCAGCTACGTGGCGTATAGAAGAAAGCGGATATAGCGTAAAGGAAGAGTATTATTTATTGTTCTTGGAGAGACACTCACTCGCCAAAAGGTGTGTTCATGAGAACAAAGACCGAAAGCAAACAGAATATCTTATCCACGTTCATCATCTTCTTTTATCACTCCCTATGTTACCCTTCGCTTTGCGGGTGCTAAAAGTCGTGTGGTTTCAGGATGCGGAAAAATAGTTTCAACCATTTGCTAAAGTGGTTAAACACTACTGATAGAGTTCTATAGCCATTAATCAGCTTTAAATACGGTGATTTGCTATATCTACATGTTAAACATTTAGGAGGTGATACAATAAGATGAAAAAAACAAATAGTAAAAAGATGCTATTAACAACCGTAGTCGCAGTGATAACAGTGCTTTTTGCTTTTGCCGCAATAGGTACTTCTGTTGTTGGTCCGGGTGTAGTTCCACCGCCACCACCACCACCGGAGCCAACGCCTGAACCATCGGACCTTTCAGTGTATGTAGACATAAAACCCGGTTCTTGTCCCAATCCCGTGAACGTAAGAAGCGGCGGAGTGCTGCCTGTTGCCGTTCTGGGCACAGAAGAGTTTGACGTTGCGGGCATTGACGTCAGCACCATCCGGCTAACCCGGGGCGATGCAGGAGTTGCACCGATTCGCTACAGCTACGAGGACGTTGCAACACCCTACGAGGGAGTAGAAGCATGTGGCTGCCATGAACTAACAGGCGATGGCTATACTGACCTGACACTCAAGTTTGACCGTCAGGAACTGGTCGAGACATTAGGGCTGACTGATGAAGCAGGAAAAACAATTCCGCTTACTGTGACTGGTAGTCTCTTGGATGGCACGGTTATTGAAGGCTCGGACTGCATTTGGGTACTGGCAAAGGGTAAAGAATAGGTAATTGTTTAGCTAACCACCAGATTCCACAGATTCCCAGCACAAATAGCAAGAAGCAAGAAGCAAGAAGCAAGAAAAAATCAAAAATGATAGTCACAGAGACCGCCGGGGACACAGAGAGAAAATAACTCGGTGCTCTCGGTGTACTCTGTGGCAGAAGTTTATAGTTTAAATCCTGTGTTAGAGCGGAATTCAAAAAAATCTGTTTGATGACAAACTGTCTCAATCCACGCCTTGTACGTGCAAAACTGAACGCAGATTCTTTTATTGCCTTTGGCTTTACATCGTCTAACCATGTGGACGCATTCTCAGACAGCAACATCAACTTCCAGATACAAAAAGCGGTGCAACAGAGTTGCGCAAATCGAAATATTGCGATTGAGGTCGTGGATTGATAATCGGTAAAGCCGAAATGCTGCTTTAAATCCCGTATTGTGATC
>JBAQFZ010000003.1:0-12976 GCA_049287525.1 Halobacteriota archaeon
ACGCTTTATAAACTAGGAAGAAAGAAAAAGGAAGTACCAAAAAGTGTGTAGGTAGAGTGAAACAGAAGTATTGGTAAAGTTCAATTATATTTTATATTTCCCCGTTCTGTATTGTGCAACAACTTTATCATATATCCTCAGGGAAAAGAAGGTAATGAGAAGGTGATTATTTGAATGACCACCATATATCACGCTCTGGGTTTGCACATGCATCAGCCACCGGGAAACATAGAGTTACTGCTGGAAACGAATAATTGGGAAGCGAAACAGATAATCCTATGCTATGAGCGACCGTTGAAATATGCAATGCGGTACGAAGACGTTGCGAAAATTCAGCTTGGCTTTTCCGGGAT
This sequence comes from Halobacteriota archaeon, assembly GCA_049287525.1. GTDB lineage: Archaea > Halobacteriota > Syntropharchaeia > Alkanophagales > Methanospirareceae > QENJ01. The sequence continues at coordinate 354 of JBAQFZ010000003.1, forward strand.
ATTGTTAGAGCAGCTTTGCAGTCCAGAGATAATAGAGAAGTGCGCGGGTGTACTGGATTTGAAACGGCTGATGCGGGAATATCCAGAGGCAGAAGGTCTTGAATTTGTAGGTATGGGCTATTACCATCCCCTTTTCCCCCTGATACCGATGGAGGATTGGAAACCGCAGATAGAGCGATGGAAAGAAAAGGCGAAGGAACTTGGACTTATTGCCGGCGGCTTCTGGCCACCTGAGATGGGCTTCTGCATGGAGATGATTCCGGTATTGAAGGCGACAGGATTTAAGTATGTGGTGGTTGACAGCGTGCATGTGAAGCCAGTCAAAGGAAATCAGACGATAGAAGAAATAACGTATAAGCCGCACATTGCCGAATATGACTCATCGGAAATAATAATTATATCACGGGATAGGGACATAAGCAATGCGCAGGAAAGCGGGCTTGACCCGGAGTGGTTTGAGCGTGAAGTTAAGCATAAAATCGAGAAATGCAAGGGTAATTGTATCGTGACTACATGGTCAGATGGCGAGAATGGCGGATGGTTCAGACAGATGCATGAGGAATCAGGATTCTGGGGGTACTTCTTCGCGCCTTATATGGAAAAAGTAAGGCAGGGCGATTGCACGATCACACCTATAAAGATAAGCGAGTTTATAAGAGAAAATCCGCCGGAAACTTACGTTGAGGTTCGAACTGGCGCATGGAACGTAGCCAATACGAGTGGCTATGATTTCAGTCAGTGGGAAGGCACAGAAAAGCAGCGAGCCGGTATCGAAGAACTTTGGGCTACGAGTAGGGACTATCAACGGCTCGGCAAGAGGATACCGGCGATAGAGGAACATATATTGAGGGCGGAAACGAGCTGTAATCTGTTCTGGGGTGATACCTGGGTTCACAAGATATACGAGGATACGAAGGAAGCTAAGCGGTTGATGCGGAAAATGAGTTCATTCATATCACCACCGTAATGCGTTATCGTCACAGTTACATTAGTGCCCGCGACTACTGTCTCAACAATTTATAGTCATTCCGCCAACAAATTGCAAAGATTGCTGACTCACTTCTGTCATTGTATGACGGTAATTTTTATGATAAAATGGTAATTTTTAACTCGCAACATCCCTCTGGAAACTACATCGGTTTTTGGTGATGGGTATATGTCTCTGCCTTTTTGCTACTTTTATACCCCCGTAGTTCTTGAATAAACCTCAATTCATCTCTTATCACCCGTTGTAACTTCTACATCACTTCAGTCAACTCCATACTCCACATATCGTCGCCACCAGCCTCTTCTTCACGACACCCGTTTCTCCACCACCACAAAACTTTTCGTCTTGCTCAGTGGCCGGCACTCCATTATCTTTACTCTGTCGCCCACTTTCGCATCTATGCATGGCGGATTGTGTGCATGTATCTTCGACCTCCGCTTCTCATACCGCTCATATTTCCTTATCTTCTTCAGATACGACCTCAAAACAACAACTGTCTTCGGTGCCTTATCGCTTACCACCACTCCATCTAAAATTTGCCCCCGTACCGGCAACCTGCCATGAAACGGGCAGTTTTCATCTTCACAATCCCGCTCAGGCATCGTAACCTCTATCCCTATATCCCTCATCTTCTTCGTACCCCACTCTTTATCCTATCCTCTGGTCTCGAAACGAGCAGATTACCTCGCACCCGTACCCGCACTCCTTCGTTCAACTCAAAAACAAATCTATTCCCGTTTTTTGCTATCCTCTTCTCTACCATCCGCTCGGTCTCTATAACAAACGTATTCCTTGTTTCATCCACCACAATTCCACATAACCCCTTCATACTACTATTACTGCTCTCTTCTACTTCCGCCTTCAATCCTATCAACTCATGCTGCAATAAATTCCCTGGTTCGATACTGCAATCCTGTAAAGTTCTATCAGACGTTAGTTTCATCAGTTACCTTCCAGTGTATAGCCCATCTCGCTCAACGCTCTCTTTACCTCTTCTGTATGGTCACCCTGTAATTCAACACAGCCCTGTTTTACCGTACCACCACATGCACATTTCGACTTCAATTCCTTAGACAGCCCCTTCAAGTCCACCTCTTTCTCATCAATCCCTTTTATTACCGTTGTAATTTTCCCAAACCGTCGCTTAGCCGTTGTGATTTTTACTACCTGCTGCTCCTTCGCTATCTCCTTGCAACTACATAAATCTATCGGTAAACCGCATTTATCACAGATTTGCATCCTTAGATTCTTCTCCTTCCCTCCTTATCTCACTTTCTACCGTTTTTATCCGGGCAATTGTTCTTCTTATCTCGCCTACTCTACCGGGATTCTCTGGAGCACCGCCAGTTGCAATCACACCCTGCTCTCGCATCAAATCCGACCTTAAACTCTCCAATTCTTCTCCTCGCTCCTTTTCACTCATCCTTCTTATATCCTCAATTCTAAATATGCTCATTCTTCCTTCTTTCCTTCTTGCTCCTCTTTCTTATCCTCTTCTCCTTCTTTATTTACAGAGACCAATCGAAAAGCATCCGATTGCATGGCATCAGGTTTCACTATCCAGACCTGTACGCCAATAATACCGGATTTTACCTTTGCTATTGCGTATCCTCGGTCTACCACCTCTTCTGCCATCTCGCCGCAATGCTTTATATAACCATCCACCATCTTCTCCATCCGACCTCGCGGTCCCCTGAGCTTTCCCGTCATGATTATCTCACAGCCCAACGCGCCTTTATCCATTATCCGCTGCAGCATTGACCTGCCCGCCCTTCTGAAATGCCAGCCACGCTCTATAAGCTTTGCAAGTCTATTTGCCATCAACATTGCACAGAGGTCAGGCATCTCTATAGGTTGTACATCTAACTGCGGGTTATCCATCTCCTGCCGCTTGTTTATCTCTGCTGTTAGCCTCTTTATACGCCGTCCATCCTTCCCGATGATCATCCCTGGCTTCTCCACTTTCACCGTTATCTGCGTGCCCATTGGGGTTCGTTTTATCTCCATACCGCCATAACCTACTCTCTCCAATTCTTTACTGAAATATTCGTTCAATCTTACCTTCTTTATCCCTTCATCCACAAATAACTTCTCTATCACTTCCCTGCCTAACTCCCTTCTTCCTTCAATATTAGTTCGATCGTAACCGTCTCCGTATTCTTCGCCGTTGCATGACCAAAAGCCCTTGGCATTGTCCCACGCAGTGTTCTACCCTTTTTCGTGGCTATATGCCATATTCTCATCTCTCCTGCATCCAACCCCTTGTATTCCGCATTACTCTTTGCACTCCGTACTAATTTTAATATCGCCGCGCTCGCCTTCACCGGATACCTCCCGGCATACCAGTTCTTTAACCCTCTACGATGTGCAACTTTCTTCTTATGCCGCTTATATGGGATTGCCACTTTTTTAGCCATTACAGCCGTCAGGTAGCTCTCCGCTTCCTCTACTTTCCGCCCCTTTATCGCACGGCTCACCTCAAACGCATGCTTTGGCGAAATGTGCAGTTCATAAGCCATTGCTTTTGCCGTCACCTCAGAAGTAACGTCTGTTGCCGTTTCTACATCCACGCAAAAATTTAACTTTCCCATCTCTCTCTCTCTCTCTTCACATTAATTACTTATTTCAGTGGTACATACTTTGAAGACCTCGTAGCTCCTACACCAGCAGCGCCATGCACTACTCTGCCGCGTGTCAATGCGAACTCGCCCAGATAGTGCCCTATCATCTCCGTCTTTATCTCCACATATTCAAAACCTTTCCCATTGTGTATCCCTACCTTATTCCCTACCATACTCGGCAGCACGATGGCATCTCGTAAATGTGTCTTAGCCCCGTCTTTGGTTTCTATCCTCGCCAGCAGCTTCTCCTCGCCTTCTCTCAGTTTCCGCTTTAATTTCCGCCGCTGTCGTGCAGGCATTAATTCCGCAATGTCTTCTATACTCATCTTCTTTAATTTCGCCAGCGTATAACCGCGATATTTGAATTCCTCTTCTCTCTTCTTCAGTGTAGTAGTCTTAGTTTTACGCTTTGGCATTCTATCTCATCTCCTATATCCCGTCCTCTTTGCTGCTATGTTCCCTACCTTTCTTCCCGGTGGTGCACCTCGACCCGGCGTCTTGGACTTCCCTACGTGCTGGTGCCCGCCGCCACCAAATGGATGGTCCACCGGGTTCATTGCCACGCCTCGCACCGTAGGATATTTCGTCGCATGCGACTTCATCTTATGATATCTCTTTCCCGCTTTTACAAAAGGCTTCTCCGTTCGCCCTCCACCTGCTACTACTCCTATCGTGGCAAAACAATCCGACGATAGCCATTTCTTCTTTCCACTCGGCATTATCACAACTGTCTTACCGGTCTCCGCCTCATGCGCTAACAAAGTCGCATAATTCCCCGATGCCCTTGCAAACCTACCACCATCATTTGGAGACGTTTCTACGTTACAAATCGCTATTCCCTCCGGGATACTGCCAAGATGCCGTGTATTTCCCACCTTTATCGCTGCCGATTCGCCATAAGCCATCTCATCACCCACACCTACACCTTCCGGGACGATTACAAATTGCTCTTCCACCTGTTTACCGTTACCACCACCATTTTCCGTTTCTATCCGTATACGTGCAATAGGTGCACTTCGTGCGGGGTCATGCACTAGTGCAATGACTCTTCCTGTTACCGTCTCATCCTTCTTTACTCTGAGGTGCTTCAGACTACCCTTATAACGATGCGAGGGTGTCCTGAAGAGGGACGACCCTTTTCCTCTACGCTGTGCTATTATTCTCTTTCCCATTTTCTATAATATCCCATGTGATGTGCCTATTTCTCTTGCCTTACCTTCCTCTTCCAGCTCTATCATTGCTTTCTTCTCGCCTTTAAATGTGATCATCGTCCTTATCTTCTTTACCGAAGTCTCAAATAATCTCTCCACTTCGTTCCTTATCTCTTCTTTGGTCGCATGTATATCCACGATGAACTGGAGTTTAGCTTCGATATCTAACATCTGATTTGCCTTTTCCGTCGCTATAAGATGCTTTAATATTTGTTCTCGCTTCATTTACCTTCATTCCTGCATAGCAAGCTTAGATAGTGATGATTCCGTCCAGATGGTTAACCTGCCCGGATGCGTTCCTGGTGCAAGTAGTTCGGCATTCAGCATATCTACATAAGCAACATCCACACCCCGTAAATTTTGCGCACCTGCAATTAATATCGTGTTGCCCTCGTTCTCCGCCACTTCGTTGCCTGAGATGACAATTAAAACGCTCTTTCTTGTCTTATATCGCCTGCCCCGCATTTTACCTTTTCCCGCCCTTATCTTGCGCTTCTGTGCACGTATCAGGTCTTCTCCGACACCGATGGTCGTTAAAAAATCCGCTACTTCTGCTGTTTTACTCACATTTGCGAGTGCATCTTCCACCACTATCGGAAGTTCCACATCCTCGCTGAATTTATGTCCCCGGCTCCTCACGAGTTCGAGATTTGTGGTAGCCGCGATAGCGGACCTTATCGCTTTTCTGCGCTCTTTTACGTTCAGTTTTAGCTTCAGCACTTTATTATGCTTTGGCGGATGCGCTCTTCTACCACCAACTGCTTGTGGTACCCGAGCGGCTCTCCTACCGTTCTTTATACGCGGAACTCTTGAGACACCTCGACCGACACCCCAGCTCTCCGCCGATGTCTTTCTACCAGACAATAGGGCTGGTCCTTTTGGCTGTAGCCGCGTTGACTGCATCGTCAGCACAGCCCTTTTTATCAAATCCGGCCTGTACTCCTCCATAAATACTGACGGCAGCGTTACTTCTCTTACTACGTTCCTGGATAAATCCAGCACCTTTACTTTCCTTTCCGTTACTTCGCCCATCATCTCGCTCTTCTTCCTTTATCTCCTCTCCTATTTCCCCTGTTGTGATTCCCTACTTATATAAGTAATCTCAGGTGCGCCTAATTTAGGATGAGGTCTTATTGCATGAGAAATTCTTACGAACCGCTTTTTTGGCCCCGGAATGCTTCCTTTTACCATTATATAGTCGTTTCTCACAATACCATAATTCAAGAAGCCACCCTTTGGCGTTATCTCTTCTCCATCCGTGCCAATCTTCAATATTCGCTTGTTATACTCCGTTCGCTGCTGATAGCCCGTTTGGCCAAGCTGAGGTATCCGCCATCGCACACGCCGTGGCGTCCAACCGCCAATGCAACCCACGTGACGGCCTCGACCGGATCGCTGCGCTTTTGCATTCTGTATCATGACGCCCCAACGCTTCACAGGTCCTTGCGTGCCTTTTCCTCTTGTCACTGCGGTGACATCCACGAAATCGCCTTCTTTAAATACCTCTTTTACCCTTATATCCTTACCAAATACTCCCCGTGCGTATTCAAGGTCTTTTTCTATCTCGCCACTTAACTTTATCTCCAGTATTCCTCGCTTCTTCTTCGGTACGCCACTCACAACCTCAGGCAATGTAGACACAATCATATTGATGCAAAAGCTGGAGTTCGCGTTTACTAATATACTTGCTATTCTGTCCAGGCTGTTGCCGTTCTCTGCCCATACTTCCGTTACCACTTTCTTACCGTAGTCTGTTGCTTTATAAAGGCGGAAACCTGCTGCCTTCAGCGGCGGTGTCTCTATGATCGTAGCAGGAACTGAGATTTCCATACCCTTCATCAGGCTATGCGGTGCCGTATCAGCCACCATGAGGTGACTCATCCCTGCTTTATAGCCGGCAAAGCTCTGGAGTTCCCGTCCTGCAACTCTATCTTCCCGTTTTAGTCTGCAAGTCTCACTCCTTACGCGTTTCCGCGGTGAATAGGCAAGTGAGCCTCGCCTTGGTCTGTGTCGCTTACTCATTTTATTTATTGCACTCTGGTTATACTTTAGTTGTAATAGAAGAAGAGTATATCTAAGAGTATATAAACCTATAAACCTTCTTCACCTTTTAATCGTTCTACTATAATCTAATCTATGTAGAGATTAATGTGGTAAAGAACTACTTAAAAAGCCCTTTTAATACATTCATCCGTGCTGCACAACTTCGCTTTCGCACCTCCACAGATAAGCGGCACGTATCGCAGCATCTTACCCGAATTGGTCAACACACACCCGTAACTCTCAAATGCGGGTGACACCACGAAACATGTATCACAAATTACTTTTACACCATAAGACTCTATCATCTCTATGATCGGTTGCATCTGTGGGTGATTCTTTATTCTCCGGGCGGTGAATATAAAAAAGTCCTTTTTTACCTTCCTCCCTCTTGCTTCCGCCTTCAGGAGCTCGTATATGCGAAATATCTCATCGGGCGAACAATGCGGACAGCCTATCGCGATTACATCAGGTTCACAGTTTTCTATATATACCTCTTCCAAATCGTTCTCTTCCATCTCTATCCTCTCTAATGGTTCAAGATTCGACAGCGTTCGTCTATCAACTGCTTCCGGGGTTGTATTCCATATATGATACATACCTATTGACCCGGTTGCGCCAATTGCAGCAGATAAATGCTTCAGTTCGTCTCTGCTCGGCGTAGCGGAAGGCGAAAGCTCTATAATCGGTATGTTATCGCCTGCAAGGTCACCTATAAGAAAACCGAGTGCACTGTAATCGGCATCTGCGAGGGCGCAGTTCACACAGATTTTTAGCTCCGGTACTCGTCTTTCTGCTTTATGAAGTCCGTAACATGGCGTCTTTCCCACTAATGCCGCAGCGAGAGCAGACGGTGCACCTTCCATGTTCGTTCTCGCGCCCAAAACGGAATTAACGAATAGTACAGCGGATGATTCCGCCCATGCGATATGCACGCCTTTTCTCGGGGCTCCGCCTTCCAGAAGATAGGGAATACAGGTACATTCGGGAGCGATACCAAGGTCTTTATAAGCATTGAACACCTCGGTTTGCTTATTCGCAAACTCTTCTGAGATGTTCATCTCCTTCCACAGCTCTCTATCCATGCCCATCGGATTCAAGGTGCTCTTCACTTCGACGGTGCCTTCGAGCCGGTCTATAAATTCAAATGCGTCTCCTATGGTCTTGTAAGATACACCGGATATGTGTGCACTTTCTATCGGAATCAGTTCAGAAGCGTGGTTTATATCGCCGATTGCCACCAGTATCTCCATCGCTTTCTTCTTCGTCCAGCCTTCCTCTCCTTCGTATATCCGCTCTTCCTCTTTGGTTAAGTGCATAAGTACAATCGTTCACTGTATAAGTTGTTAGGTTTTTAATATCTGGAGGTACCTAAATAACTAAAGGTACTTGTGAGAGCCCGTAAGTGAGCGGTGCATTATCTTATTATACTTCCATCGTCAGTGCAAGTCATATAATATAGATTATATGACGTAGCCTCAGAAGAGCTCTAAAAAGGCTCTATTGAACGTTTCTAACAGCTTTTTATCGATTCCGGGATTATATGACCTATGTGTATAGGATTATATGCCACGGGGTCCGGGGTTGTACGTGTCTTAATCGGTAATACCTGCCGTGTTTTGTACCATCAGGTAGCTAGCTCTTTCATATTTGCGTTTTATGCGAATTTATCGGCCTATCCCAATATTTACTATTGACTATTCCGTTTTAGGTCGCTACATCGCAACTATGAACGTCTAATTTTTGAGGGGATAATCAATGTCATTTTGTGCGTCATCCATCTACTTCTTTGATACTCAATAATTGCGGGTCGTGGAGGGTGCATTACCCGGTTTTTACGATAAGAAGTATATTATTTAAACTTAACGGAATTTTGTCAGTAATGCGATGGGATGTTAGTAGAAGCGTCATGTGAGCAAATTTTGAAAACAATTTCTATTTAAAGCACACAAAGCAGAAACACAAAGCACAGCTTACGCACATATACAGGAGGAACAGTTTCTGAAAAGTCCCGTTATACTTGGAGCATCTCAAAGCGAGCATTTGATTCGCCTTTTCAACGTACCACCACGCTCCTGACCGCTTCAAGCGAGTATGGCAAACTGTTTTATTAGAAGATTCAATCCCTCCGCTGCCTTGTATATGTGTTCACTCGCATGAAAATAGTCCAGAACCTGTATTGCATCTGGAAAAATCTCCTTTATCGCTTTCCATAGCCATCTAGCTCCGTCTCCCACTACACACAGCCTTACATCCCTTTCCGGTATCAGTTCCGCATCTTTTACCTTTCCCCTTCGCCTCGTCTGGCCGCGTGGGCACAAGTGCGCCATCAATTGTAAGGACCATTATAGGCGCCACTTCTTCCCTTTGCCAACTCTCTTCACTTTTTCCTCTATTTCCTCCGCTGAGGGAGCAATATCAAGCACATCCACCGCCTCACAGAGATTACCTACGACGTCGTGCATCGCATGTCCCACTGCTTTACCGTGTCGGACAGGATCAGGACACCAACGAGAGGATGAAAGCCTTTTTTGCAGTTCGTGCACACCATCGTCTCCCGATTTAGCTCATCAGAGAATAGTTCCACGATGATCTCTTCCACTATTTTTACCCCATAGCTTTGTCTCTCACTATACCCGAAGAGATAATAACTTTGGATCTTGAAGGCATAGATTTCGATGATAAGGAAGCAGTCAAAGCCCTCATAATCAAACTTCTCAATATCATAGAATCGCAAGCACAGCTCAATGAAGAGCTGCAAAATAAAATCAATCCCTGGAAGATGCGATAAACAGGCTGAAGGGCGAGAAAGGAAAGCCAAAGGTCTCGCCTAAGAGAGTTGAAAATGAAGTTGACATCCCAAATCAAAAAGGGGAAGGGGAAGGGAAGAAGAACTGGCGAAAAAGTGCGAAGAAGCCCAGAATTAAGAGGATACTGGAAGAAGCGGGGATCATCATTTCTGCGGGTGAAATACAATATCTAATATCAAAATTCCAATGACAAAAACTGCGAAGCGTTCTTTGGTCAATCTTCCTTTAGAAAGGGTTGTTTTGAATTTTTGATTCGGGATTTGGAATTTGTTTGTTATTTGGTGCTTGTAATTTGGGATTTTTTGGTGTCAAGACCGGAAATGAATTATGTCCGGTTTTCTTCGGTTGCAACAATTGATGATATTACTAATTTTAGTAATATGAACAGTAGTAAGAATATCCCTGCTTGGGTCTTGGCGCAAAGGGTGAATGGTACAGAGATTCACAGGCGAGTATCTGGGCAAGATAACAAAGGCGGGCATCGTTCCGCCGAAGCAAAAACAGCTCTTTGCGGCTTTTAAGCAGGTCACTGTTAAGGAGTACGGAGCGTCAACTTATCTGAGGGCAATCGCAACGGGTATAGAAGAGAGCCTAAAAAGGCATTATCCACAGGAGTATAAAGAAAGAACTCTTTGTGTTTTCTGCTCTCCGGCTTCTTGAGCAGACTCCTTTGAAACGGTTTGGGTTCTATTACCGGAATTCCTATTTGTCGGAGGTTATGCCTGATGTGAGGACTTCTACCAAATCTTTAGCCCTTTTTTACGGGATATTGGCTCACGCAGGGGTGTAATGACCGTGTATATGAAGGAATTTCTGGTAGGCAGTGAGTTTGCAGCGATAGATTTGAGCGAGATATTCACGTACTCGGAGGGCGTAAATGCTGCCATGCCTGGGCATAACCACCCGGATGAATAGATAACACAAATCAATCTGGCATTGATATTCTCGTTTGATAAAACGCAACCCGGGTTCTTTAGAATGATTCCGGGTAGCATACGGGATGTTTCCACAGTAGTTGCCACTGTTAAGGAGTTAGACCTGAAAGAAATCGTGTTCATTGGAGATAAAGGCTTTAGCTCGGAAGACAACGCCCAAGCTTTCTCCGCCGCGGAACTAAAGTACATACTGCCGCTCAAAAGAAACAGCACACTAATAGACTACAGCATTCTCAAGAAAGGCAGTCGAAAAGAATCGAGGGCTACCAGTCACGGGTATACGAAAAAGAGCTTCTAAATAACTACTCGGTCCAGGACGTTATCGAATATCTCAAAAGAGTACACCTATTGAAGATCTGTGGGAAAACACAAGTATTCAAGAAATCAATACAAATGTTTTCTATTATCTCTAACGGTATTTCACTGGTTGTGTTAGTATTAGTATTAGGATTAGGATAGGTATAGTTCCGGCAGTAGCAATGCTTGCAGTTCAGTTGGCAGAAGTCCACGATGTGCAGGTCAAGAAAATTTGCTGGCATTTGTATCGGTTGTGTATAATATTACTTCACTTTTTGGCCATGAAGTGGTCTCGTTTATCTCTATCACTTTCTCCTCTTCTATATCCACTGTCGCAACAATGATCGTTTCAGACCCTTTCGGTTGTATATAGACGTCAACTAACAGTTTTTCTCCAACCAATCTTTGACGTTCTGTAGCATGCCATTCTTCTTTTAGCTTCTCTTTTATTCTTGGATCGTTAGATGCTATCCCATGTGCTTTATCCGATTTTTCCAGCCCCATCTTTCCGCCCCAGGGCAGTTCAGTTATCCTTATCACTTTTCCTTCGATAAGACTTACGGTCACAACGTAGCCTATCATGGTTCCGGCAATACCTATATTAACCATAACCAATCTTTCTCCTGGTCTCTCTCTTTTAATTTCACTCTCTTCTGCGATTTCATCAACCCAAGGAATCTCATATACTAATCCCGCTATCTTCTCATTCACGATTTCGTGATTGAGCGTGATCTCAATCGCTTCTACTCGTTCCTCTTCAGTTACTCCTCGGGGATACATTGGTTTGAAGTGAGGGTTTATAGGTATATCTATTACTTTTCCCTCATCCAAATCCACCACTACGTCGACCTTCGTGACCCATTCGAGTCCACTAATATACATCTCTACTACTGGAGATATCTTTAAGACACTTTTTCCTTCGATGAGTTGTTCTCGTGTCGTTGTGTTTACGTAAGATATACTGTATTCCTTGCCCTTCAGCATTTCCTTTATTCTTTCATCTTCGAATGCTATTTTGAGTGCTTCCGATGTCTCTTTATCGGTTAATCCTTTTGCTGAACTTGGCTGCTGATTTGACCTTCCTTGAAAGATGCCTGCAATCACCGCTCCCACGAATATGCACCCACCGATTGCACACAAACAAATTATAGCCATCATTTTTTTCATTTCTTTCGTATCACCGCCTTTTTTTCCAACTTTTTAGTTTTATACATACAAACATTTTTGCATCATCTTGCTACCCTACCTCGCATTCCACTTTAGCCTCAGTAAAAGTAACAAAGGTACAAGATGCGGGGGCCCGTGCAAAAGCAAGCATCCTTGTACCTTGATATGGAGAAGGAATACTGTGTGAATGCGTGCCAGAAACACCTGAGCATCCCCAACAATAGTGACGTTGCCAGTCACTGGACCATCCACCACATACCGCCGAGATTCGGGTGTCTACACCACTATAGATGTTAACACCACACCCCACCTGTCCTGTTGCATTGCAAAATTTTGTGCCGTAGGTTATTTTCACTGGTGTAGGGTGATTATAGTTCGCACTCATAGTAAGAGTAACACAGGTGGCTTCGTCGGAACCACCACAATAATCACTCCAATCACTCCAACAATAAAAATAACTCTTCTCCCTCTCCGTATTTTGTCTTACCCTCCACCTCTCCCATCTCTTCTTGTTTATCTCCTGTCTTATCTCTTCTATTACACCCATCTTCACC
>JBAQFZ010000004.1:0-2485 GCA_049287525.1 Halobacteriota archaeon
CATATTTATAGTCTTTATATCTAACTTCCTTTACTGAATTCTTATACCTTTCCAGAAGTTTTATCAACTCCTCAATAGATGGAATACCATCTGACCTAGACGAAACCACAATGGTAGCACTCTGGAATTTCTTAAATAGCCTGTTAAAAGTGGTACGGATTTTGTTTTTATCGCACCAAATTGGTTTATTATGCTTTATCCTCTTGTGTTTGCTCCTGTAATCGATCATATCTTCCCATTCTGGATAATTTACGATACCTTCGAGAAAATGATAAAATTCTAGATAATCCACGCCAACGCCGTCTTTCGATATGTATGGCGTGTCAATATAGATAAGATCAAAATCTCCCTCAACATTGAATACATCAAGATTTAAGGCTTTATTTCTCTTTCTATTTGAAAATACGCATTTGTTTGCTTCGTTCACAAAGTTTAAAAAATGCTCTTCAAATGGCGTATCCCATGTTGTTTTATTGCCAAAGCTGCGTCTTACATCAGAGGTTCTCATGTAAAGGTTCTTTCGATGAAAGAGATTATAGGGGCGTTTTATAATGCAAGATTGGAATAGTGCATAATAAGCCAATGCTTTCTTGTAAAAGTTATCTAGCCTTTCTATGTTTTGGATGACCATATCGAGCCACCTATTCTCTTCATCTATGTAATAGATGTCAGAAAAGGTATCCTGGATGAAAGAAGAATAATCAATATCATGATGAGGTTGCAGCAAAAAAGCTATATCATCTTTGCTCAATCTCGTTTTATTGTTCTCTATTAATGCCACACCGATATAATAATTGGATTTCAATATGTCATTGTAAAAAACTTGCTTATCTTTCATTTTCAAAAAATATCCTACGATTCCCGTTCCACCGAAAGCATCTAAGGCGTTTTCAAATTTGGTATCCTCTACATTCCCCCAAATCCATTCAACTATCTTCGATTTGCTTCCTTGATAGCGTGTTGTTGGGAGGTTGTAAGGCTTAATTGGTTCTCCCATAAGTGTCAATTGAGATAGTCGCTCACTCATTCCTATCTATCACTTTTTACACCTTGTTTATATTCAAAATACTCTTTTATTTTATGTCCCGGTAAGGAGGTTTTGGTAGTTCAAGCAGTTGCGCCATATCCTTCGTCAAATAATACATCCAATAATCATCGAATACTTTTAGCCCCTATTCTGAAAAGATGCCGGTGCCATTCCTCATTTGCTCTATCTCTAAAATAGCCTGTAAATGCACCAAGCGTAAATCCAGACGCTGCAGTTTTCGTTTATCAATGCTCTTCGGATAACCTCCTTTTTCTTTTGCTGTTTTAGTATAATGAATGATTAAAAATGTCAGACGAAATTTGATGATAGCGCGTTTCGTTATAAAGACATCGAGATTCTGTGAGCATGAGAACTCGCCAAGTAAGATGGTGGGTTTTATCTTTATTACCACCAATATTAGTAGTTAATTGGTTTATACGTGCAGGACTTACAAATGTCTTCCCAGTTCCTGAAGGTTTTTGAATGCCTATTTTTTTTTGTTATAGTCAACCAGATGCTACACACATAAATCTCCTCCCATACTCATCCGGAGATAGACCATCCAGCCCCTGATGCGGAGCATCATTGTATGTCGAGATAACCTCTTCCAACACCATCACCAATTCCTCTACATCCTTCCATTCCCTCTCTGCCAGCATCTCTTTTAATCTTTCTGCAAAAAACCTTTCTAAAGAAAGCTTTACCAAAGACGCTTCGCAATCGGCGATTCCATTTGTAGCAGGTCTAGGTCGTGTAATCCTCACGTGCACAATCCCTTTATTCGTGCACAGTCGCTGAAAAGCCTCAGCGATGAATTGTTTCCCATTATCGGAGAGGATATACCTCAATTCTGGTGGTAACCGATTCTCCAACGCTCTGATTACATCGTCAGCCGTAACCTTCCTCCCTTTTATAAACACAGGCAAACCGAGGCATCTTCTTGTGCAATTATCGATGATCACCAATATTGCCACCAAGGAGGTGATAGCGACATTCATCTTCTCTTTGACTTCTTTTCGCATATTTCTCCACTTCTCATCATCTTCATCTCTTTTAGCCTTTAATTCTCTCCTTTCAGCCTTTTTTCTCACCCATTCTCCATCATTTCTCTTCTTCTCCTTTCTAAATCTCTTTCTCTCCGCCTTTGACATTTCTCCCCATCTCTTTTTCAGTTTTATCCTCTTTTCTCGGTATTCCCCCCATTCCTTGTCTTCTTTCTTTCGCTCTATCCTTATCTTCCTTTTCCAAGCCCTTAACTCCTCCTCCACCTGTTTTATATTCGCCTTTCTCGCTATCTCGTCAATATTACTCGTTTTATTTGGACTATCCGCGGTTGTTCCCTTATTCTTCCGCTTTTTCTTCTTTTTCCCGTTCTTCCAGAGCCCATGCCGGTTCAACACGTTTCTCACGGTCTCAATCGCGACAACCCTCTCCCAGCCATTTTCCTTCCATATCCAC
>JBAQFZ010000005.1:0-14796 GCA_049287525.1 Halobacteriota archaeon
GGATATGCTTACTTTGTACAACATTTACCTTGGCCAGGGATGCGATCCAAATGTCAACCGAGAGAGGTTGATGGAACGATGGGTTACTTAACCGAACACACATGAACCATCATTATATGCTAGCTCCAATTTTTTTTTATCCGCAGTATCGTATCCCCTTGCCCTGCACTCACTATCCCGTTAACACAACCAACCGATACACCCCTAATACCAAACATATTAGCAACATTCCAACCAAAGCTTTTCTTTTCATCTCCTTTAGATTTTTTTCCGATTTTTATCACGACCACAGCCTAATAGCTGGTATCCAGTCATTGTATTTCTTCCTGTTGGCATCTTTAATTGCGTAATTTCTTTCAAAACCTCCTCTAAGGTAGGTGCTGAGGAGGCAATTACGTTTTTTGACGTGTGCTTATGATGTGGGAAATTGGGTAAATCAGGAAAATGTTCTGTATTGTCATATCTGAAGATACGATTGTTATTTTCATCTTGATAATGGTAAACATACGTTTCTCGTTCAACGCCAAAACGAGTGAAGACATATTCCCGTACGTGCAAGACAGTTCCGTCATGGAAATAAAGTGTAGCCTTGAAAAATCCCAAATAGTCCGAGCGTTCATCTTCTACTATCTCTTTTGCAGTAATCAATTCACAGGCATCAATAACACTCCTTAGATACCGAAAATATTCGCTCACAAGCAAATTCGCAATCCCTCCAATTCCTTATATTCCTCTTCCAATCTTTTCAGAATTTTTCTCTCGCCAATCCATTCGACAAAGTCGAGATTGTCATCGTCCATTCCTCCTCTTATCTTTTGCATGAAGTGCTCGGTAGACATATTGTATTTTTGCTCAAAACTACTGATTCTTATTTTTGTTCTGTTTATACTCATCTTAAGCAATTTTAACTGGTTACGGATAGCAGAATCTAAAATAGGCATAATTGATTCGGGTTTACCTGTTCTTATCACTATTTCAGCCATTATTTTATTTTCACCTCCTTTATTTTCACCACAACCTAATAGCCGGTATCCAGTCATTGTATTTCTTCCCATTCGCATCTGTGAATATGGTGCAGTTTATTGCTCCTCCTGTTACTTCTTTTTTTTGTTCATGGATTATCTGCGGATACGAGCCTGTTACGATGGTATAGTTGTAGGTTTCGTTTGGAGCAAGTGTGAACGATTCGAGAAAAGAAATGTTGTGCCAGTCTCCTTCATAGCCTTCCCAAGTTGCATTTACATCTAACGTCAAGTCCCATATCCTTGCGTATTCCGTATGTCCGCCCGTGCCTGCGCAAGGATACGTGTAAAGCTTTTGCACTTCTATGGTTCGGTTTGGCGTTATCGTGCCGTTGTGTGTTCCGGAGATGCTTGGGTATGTTCCAGCACCTGTATCTAAAGTTCTGTTACATCCAAACGTTCCCTCGGTCCACATAGCAGCTACTGATTTGCCTGTGTGGTCAAATAATTTACTCGGCGTGACGAACTGCAATGACGTTTCACAGCTTTCGCCACGGGCATTCACGCACTGTACCGTAAGCGTACCTACCCGGTATTTCCCATCTGGCAACGAGTCCAAAGCCGTAAAGGTAATCCAGTCGTTACCTGCGTAATGCTCTCGCCCGCCCATCGGGAAATTAGTCGTGTTCCGGGTCCAATCGGTTACATCCGCACACGTGGGATCGTAAGTCAGATTTATCTGCCCGCCCTGAAAATCAGTTGCATCTACCCAGATTTCTACGTTCGCCGTGCTGCTGTATGCTGTATTGCTCTGTTGCGGCAGCAAATATACTTCCTGGGCCACTGCTACTGACGTTGTAACCAGAATTACCAACGCCAATACGATCATTCCAGACATGAATCTCTTCAATAAAGAAGGGAAAATCCTAAATCCTGAGCGCCAAATTCTAAACAAATTCAAATATTTAAACTCAAAAATCAAAATAAACGTTTCTAAAGAAAGATTTTCCGAAAAATGCTTCGTTATTTTTGTCATTTGGATTTTGGGATTCGATATTGTTTAGGATTTCGGATTTAGTGTTTCAGGATTTCTGTCCATTACTCTTCCCTCCGCCACCGCATCGTTACTATCAACGCGAGTAATCCAACACCTAACAGTACAATACTGGATGCCTCGGGAATCGGTGGCAGTGGTTCTGTTTCACTGGGATCAAGTCCGCAAGTGCAATGCTTATCAGCGGGATAATCGGCAGCACCATCGCCGTCATCATCGGTCCCGTTACAGCATTGCAGGCAGTAATTCAGGCACAGGTCAGAAGGTGCATCGCAATCGAAGCATGCTGCATCCTTGTTCGGCTGCCAGTAATTACCCGTGCTGATACATTCTTTGCAGCTCACGTTTGTGTTAAACGGGTCAGTGCATTCCGGGTCATTGCAGCAACTGCCGAGGCATGCTGGTGCATTACCACATCTGAATATACCGTCTTTCCAGATAGCTGTAACTGGATTGCCTGTGTCATTTAACAACCTGCTCGGTTCAACGAATGCCAATGGTGTTTCACAGCCTTCTTCGCTTACATTCACGCAATGTATCGTGAGCGAGCCGACCACATATTTCCCGGTCCGTAATGGCGGTTGTGGGTCCGTTGTGGAGAAAGTAATCCATTCTCTGCCGTCGTAATGCGTCCATCCGCCTAACAAGAAGTTAGAGGTGTTTCGTTCCCAGTTGCTCACATTCGCACACGCTGAGTCATAAGTCAGATTTATCTGCCCGCCCTGAAAGTTCGTAGCATTTACCCATAATTCTACATCTACCGTGTTGCCGTAGGTTGCATTGCTTTGCATAGGTATGAGATACACTTCGTTCTGGGCTCCCACAGGCAATGTAAATACTGCAAACATTACAAGCACCAAAATGCCCCCTATCCATTTGTTCATATTCTTTTTTCACCTCCTAAAGATTTTGCCTTTTCTGCTTTTCCGCCTTCGCGGCACTAAAAATGTTTTTCCCCTCTGTGTCCTCTGTGGCTATCATTTTTTTCAGTCACAACAATCCAAAGCATATATTGATGCTTCGGGATAGCTCACGTTGTTTAGCAGTAATATCACGTCGCCCATGTCTCTTACACCCGTGCACCGGCAATCACCTGCCCAGTCGTTGCTGAGTACATATCTCGGATTCTCGGGATAGCTTACGTTGTTCAGCAGTAGTATCACGTCGCCCATGTCTACTGTACCGTCACAATCAGGACAAGGTGCAACATCGCCACATAAACTTGTGGTAGTATCAAAAGTGATAGTATATTCTGCTACGGGGTCATCAACAATAAGTATCCTGCCATCACGCATCCAGTAGTTTGATGGCGATAGTATTTTACCATCATCTCGAACAACGCTTACGATGGACATGTTATTTTCAAATGGGTCCTCAACCGAGATGTAAATCCATTTGTCCTCTACTTTTGTAGCGTTTACCGTCATAATGGGATTTTCCAGTACAGGCCAGCGTGTGACGTTATATTCAACAGGATAAACTTCTGTAGTTCTACCATCCATAGAGTTAATCACCCAATCGGGTATATCATCCCTATCTGAATCAATAAGGAGATCATACGTTACGTTACCTGTATCTATTTCTCGCGTGATAATGTGTGTATTTAACTCTGTGATTAGAGATGTCTCAGCACCACCGAGTTCGTCACTATGCGTATAAGAACCTGTAAACTTAGTAAAGGTTCCGTCTAAAGTTGTAACCATTTCCCACCATGCGAATTTACTTTCAGCAGGATCCACATCTCCAAAATCCACCTTTAGTGAAGTGCTTCCCTCTTCTCCTTGTAAAGCACTTCCTATGATCTTGAAATCAACTAAAAGTCCTGATGGATTGTAGATGACTGGTTGGGCTGTTTCTATGGAAAAGTTCTCTGCCGTACTGTATCCAGCGTTTGTTGCCTTAACAGCAAGTTTAAAAGGTTGATTGGCAATTACATCTGATGGAATGTAGTAATCAAGAGAGAGTTGGGGCTGTGGTTTGACCAGTATCTCTACCTGTTCGGTTGTAACTAAGAAGTTATTCCCGCCTACGTTGTATGCGATGTTTGCTGAGATGTTATACGTCTGACCGCTCACACCTCCTGCACCCGGTTTTGGGATGATAAGCCACTGAGCTTTTGCAAGCTGAAGTGGGGATATGCTGCTAGAACCGTCAATATCACTGATGCCTTCGAGGCGGGGGGTTCTAATAAAGAATTTATCGTTTGCAGATCCGTTTTCATCAAATATGTGTAAACTGACACGAACATTGTCTATACTTGTATTGGGCATCCGATTGCGAATACCAAGACCCGCCCAGAACGCATCTCGCTCCATAGTGGCATTCTGAGAGACTGAAAGCTGTACGATTTCATGTATTGTCTCGGTGAATACTGGTGGTTCCCAGCGGGGTCCGGGTGGAGGGGGTAAAGGAGGTGAGGGGGGCGAAGGAGGTAAAGGACCAAAACCTGGCCAATCAGGCCAATCAGGTAGGGGTGGGAAAACTATATTGATAACTCCCTCCCTGATTTCCATACCACCAAGGGGTATAATTTCCAGGCAATCATGCAGTAGCTCTTGTGGATAGGGACCGTACACAAAAGCAATCCCACCAGCAAATAACTCGGGTATTGGGAGCGTAATGCCAAAACTACCCATATCAGAAATAAATCTATTCATATTCTCTACATCAAGCATTGTTTCTTCATTTGGTTCTATCCGGTTTGGGACGAACTCTTTGTGCCATATATTGTCTAGTGGGATTTTGTAGACATAATGTATGATAGTACCTATATCTATCTCAAGCGAAGGTATCTTCAGTAGTAAATTGAGACTGATGGTGGCGCCCCATGCATCGCTGAACTCAATAGCGCCTTCTTCATTACAATTTTCGACAAATATCTTACTGGGTGTTGTAGGCGGCGGAATAATGTTTCCAAAACTAGGTCCTTTATATACCCAGATAAAAGGAGGTATGCCATTAATACATTCACATTCCGGGATGGGGATTGGCGGTATGATGATCTTCTTTAGCTGGAAGTTTACTATCGTTGTGCAATCTTCACTGACCTGTACTGTTTTTGAATCAGAATGGTACAACATCCTTGTGGCTATCACACTGTTATTTCCTATTGGTACATCAGTTATTGTGTAATTGCCAGATCCATCAGTAAAGTTAGAACCACCATTTGTAAACACCAGAGCAGAGGAAAGCTTTTCACCAGTATCAATGTCTGTAACTAGCCCACTGATAGACCCAGTGAGAACTACATCTTCCGGTATCGGCGTCAACTGGAAGTTTACTACTGCTGTATTATCCTTTGTTACCAGCACCGTTGTTGAATTGGTGTAGAACTTTTTTTTGGATGCTGTAATAGTGTGTATGCCTGTGAGTACCTCAGAAAGAGTGTAGCTACCAGTGCTATCAGTAGCGTTAGAATAACCGTCTGCAACTACCCGTGCACCTTCAATTGTAGTGCCATCACTTGCGTTCGTGACAGTACCGATTATTGTGCCAGTTGTAATTGGTATTAGCTGGAAATTTACGACTGTTGTGGTATCTTTAGTCACAAGCACAATCGCGTAAGCAGTATAATATCCATCTTTGTATGCGGTAATCGTGTATGTGCCAGATTTGACATTTGTTAGTGTATAGCTGCCAGAGTTATCCGTATCGTTTGAATAACAACCTGCAACAACCGTTGCGTTATCTATCTGACTGCCAATGTAAGCGTCTGTAACTGTGCCAGTTATATTACCGGATCCAACTTCCGGTGGTTCGCAGGTTGGCGTTTTGATGACCAGTGGCACGGTTGTTCCTGTATAACGGGAAACCTCTTCGCCATCAATAAAATGTATATAGTTACCTTTTATATCTATGCTACCTCGGAACCCATCACATGAACTGGCGTTAGCTAACAGTGCTATCGTATAAGGAATCTGTACGCTACTATTTCCTTTCAGTTCCCCGATATTGGAAACAATAGGCGTGAACTGCACATTCTCGTTGATGTTTGTGGTAATTGAGACATCGAAGAGAGAAACAATACCCAGGTTGACTACTGTCAATGTTCCGTTTTGGACATCTCCAGGATTCATATTATATTCGAGATATGGCGGAAAGGCTACTATAATAGGGACCGGGACATCAGTTTCGAAGGTCATATTGAGAAATATTCTATACCAGTCTTCTATGGTCGAGGGTATCACGTCCCATTCAAATTCTATAAACGAGAGAGGCAGGGTAACGTTAACCCTCTTGGGCTGATCCATTGGCTCAACTACCACCGACCCGAGCTGAGATAGCGTATTGTTCCTGGTGGAACTGACTTCATAGATGTACCTGCCGGTTGGAAGGTCACTCAACAAGGCGTATCCAGAGGAGTTGGTAATTGCTGTATATTCTTGATATATTATTTCGTCTATGAGCGATATATTGGCTCCACTGATGTTTTGACTGAGTTCGTCTTTAACATAAAACAAGAGGCTTCCATTTATCATATCAGTTATGGATACGGTTAGATCAACCATTACAGTCTCGTGATTATCGCTGGTTATGTTGACTACGTCATGATATTCCCCAATGCTCACATTATAGGTGTGAATATGAATATCGAAGGAAGTATTTTCACATGGTTTAAGATCGCCGACACTGGTATTTGAGGTTAATCTCAGCCAGTTATTACCCGGTTGGATAAGTGTGAGATTATGCAGAGTCCCATATCCTATATTCGAGATAGTAACTGTTTTAATGGCTGTCTGATTTCGATTCATGCCAACTACAATGTTATCGGGTTCGATGACAACAACCGGACTTGGTGAGAAGAGATTAACCTGCAACTCACTGGTTTCATCTGACATCTGATCGGTTGTAACATTAATGAAGAATGCTGCTTCCACAGGGACTGGCGTGCCCGCGCTTACATTTAGAGTTATGTATGCGCTCTCAGACGGTTGAAGTTCATTCGGCACAGAAGTAACGATTGCCGCATCAACGTTATCATATACATTGAGATCATCAACGGTTGCTGCGATGCCAGTCAGTGTCGTTTCTCCGAGATTGTAAAGAATAAAGTCAATCTCTCGATTCGAATTCTCTGCCATATCCAATGTACCCAACGGCGGTGCCAGATAGAGTCCGTGGATCGTGAAGTGATTTTCAGCCGTTCTTCTAAGTGCCATATTTGTGGCCACCGCCGTTACTGTATAGTTCCCCGCTTCCGCGGCAAACGGCTGGAATATGTAACCGAATACACCTGATTCATTCGTGGTTACCGTGTACGATCTCATGAAACCTTTGAGACCGAGCCGGAGACTTACGTTGATGTTTAGTATAGGGGTTCCGTCAGTAAATCTTACCGTCCCATAAATATTAACCGACTCGTTACGGTCATAGTACGCTTTATCGGTACCAACGACAATGCTAAAGTCATCTGATACGCCTATTGATAATTTTTCAGTCTCCGTGTTGCCTTTGGTATCGTTACCGCAGAATACAACAGAAAATAAGCCAGGTCCAAGCAAGTTTGTGTCAATACTGCAATCGAATAATCCCGATATATCATTAAATACCATTGCAGTCGGTCCTAAGACAAGCGTTGAACCATTGAGTGAATATACAGACAGGTTTAAACTGACATTCTGATCGGTAAGAAGAACATTCCCTAATTTCAGCACTTTAGCAGTAAAATCTGCAGTTTCGCCCAGAATATACGAACGTGAACCCGTGTAAGGTTGGATGAAATAAGCACCGATAAAGAAAACCTGGATAGATGCCTGACCGCTGCTGGTAGCATCATATGAAATTATATCAACAGTCCATAGACCACGTGCATCATCGTTATTGATGGCATATTGTCCCAAAAAGTTATTTCCGTCTTTATATAAAACAAGATGTTTTGAAGTACCGTTCGGACTTACGAGATTAACATAAACGGAAACGTTAGAGGTAACAATAGTTCCTGTGGAGTCCATTACAGAGACATTGAATTTTATCGTGTCGCCTACGGAATGAAACGAGTAGAACGTTGGTTCGACTACATTGGCAAGAAGTCCGCCGGGTAACGCACCTGCAGTCGTCGCCGTATTATTCATCCACGTTTCACTCAAAACACCGTCTGTACTAACTGTGCGTGTGCTAAGGGTATGCGTAGTCCCCGGAAGAAGATTGGTCAAATTATAATTTGTGCCACTGGTATTGGTTACGAAGACATTGTTTATGTATATCATTGTGTGGTTGAACGCTCCATCATCCGGGTTTTTCCATGTCCAGTTAATCCAGGTGGTGCCGGCAGTCGCATTCAGGTCGTGTATTGATGATACGGGTGGAACGGGCACGTAATTCTCAAATGACTCAACCAGCGGATGGTAGTCCATATCAGAATCTATGGGACGTGGATTGTCCCAAATACCATCGCTATCGGCATCAATGTCTGTGTAATCATCCCAGTAGTTGCCGAGGTAGTTTGTGTAGTTGCTGCCGTTGTAGGTGTAAGTAATTGGCGAGGTGGTGTTCCAGATGTTGGTTGAGTCATAAAAAGAGTCTATTCTATTGGTAATATTTACGAAATTATTGAGATAAATGTTGTTATTACTAGAACTGTAGAGATATATGCCTCTGTTATTGTTAAGGATATTATTGTTTGTTAAGGTATTATTAGAGATCCAAACACCATAGAAAGCAAACTCGTTAGTGTGAATACTACTGTTTGTTAAGTTGTTTCCCGATGAACCAACCATGTATATACCTGTGTGGTCATTTGAATAAATGTTACTATTTGTTAATATATTATCATATGAATAATGCGCCAGATATACACCATTGAAATTCGAAAAAGTATTAACATTTGATATTACGTTACTGCTTGATTGACGTAATAATATACCATTATTACTTTTAGAAAAATCACTATTCGTTATACTATTATTATTTGATCTATCTAACTCTATACCATAGCCATTATCCGAAGCGTTTACATTCTCCACTCTCGATTGGTCCGTGAATGCAAATAAGACTCCTTGACCATTATTTGCCAATGTTAAATCTCTAACAGTGACATTATTCGAGTCCACAATACCTACGTAACCTGCATTACTTGTATTATCCAACACGCGATCTTGTTCATTTATAAAGTAATATATTGGTTTTCCATTCACCAGATTTGAGGTGTCTATATCCTGAACAAAAGCAGAATAGCTTAGCGTCCACCCAGCATAGACATCAAAATTCCTTGCATTGTTCACCATCACATTATCTCTTAATGTATTGCCTCCTGAAACCAGTAGCGATATGCCATAAGTGTTGTTGGAAAGACTGTTATCCATTAGTTCGTTATTAGCCGAAAGAACTAATTCTACACCATAATGATTGTATTCAGCAGTAATGTTCTCTATTTTAGAATTACTAGTAAGAGCAAATAAGACTCCTTGACCATTATTATTCATGATTAGATCTTTAACAGTGATATTATCCGAATTTACAACACCTACATAACCCACATTGCTTGAAGAATCGATAACGCGATCTCGTTCATTCACCAGATAGTATATTGGTTTTCCATTTATCGTGTTAGAGGTATCAATATTTTGTGTAAATTCTTGTGCACACTGAAAAGAATCAGGCCATCCAGAAACTTCAAAATTCTTTGCATTATCATTCATCCTGTTGTTCTTTAACGTGTTAGTGCATGAAAAATACAGCCATATACCACGGTCATTATTCGAATAAACGTTATTGCCTGAAATGTTGTTGTTTCCCCCGTTATACATAAATATACCGGTCTTATTATTTGAGTAAATGTTATTATTTGATATGGTGTTATTTGGTGATTCACCTAAAATTACTCCATACCAATTATTTGAGAAAATACTATTGTTCAACAACACGTTATTAGATGATTCCCAAAAGCACAAGCCACCAGTATCAGCAGAAAAACTTATGCCGTTGGTTTCGGAAAAAGAGGGAGTCTCTCCATAACCATTTTTAGAAATAACATTGTTTTCAAATATGTTATTCGAGGAATTCCATAAATAAACGCCACGACGGTTATTGGATATTTTGTTGCCCACTATCCTGTTATCGCTTGATTGACGACCCAAAAGGATACCTTGGCTGCACATTAAATAAGTGTTGTTTCTAAGTGTATTGTTACTTGAATACGCCAAATAAATACCATAAGAAGTGCCATTAATGATGTTTTTTGATATGCTATTATTGAAGGATTCGTTAAGGGATATTCCTCTAAAGTTGCTTGAATTTATTTTATTAGTTGTAATATTATTGTTAGAAGAAACCTCGAGGTTGATTCCATTGACATTATTTGAAGCATTATTATTAAAGATTGTGCAATAGTTTGCATGAAGATAGATGCCAGCAGTTCCCTCTTTATACGTTGCATTTTCCACCGTAAACCCACTTATGTTCACATAGTCGGCAGTCACCTCAAATACGTGGTCAGAAGAATTTGCCGCTTGAACAATCGTATCTTCAGGGTTTCCAGAAGTGGACCTTATTGTTAACCGCTTGTACACATCCACATTCTCGTTATATGTACCGGGGTCAACTGTGATTGTATCTCCGTCCGTGGTATTAACAGCATCTATCGCAGCTTGAATCGTTGCAAAGTCTTCTCCTGTGTGGAGGTTATGGACTGGGAGTTCTGTTGGTGGTGCGAAATAGTTCTCCCAAAGTTCTACCAACGGATAATAATCCTTGTCAGAGTCTATGGGATAAGGATTATCCCAAATACCATCGTTATTTGCGTCAATGTCGGTGTAATCAGCCCAGAAGTTGCCAAGATAGTTTGTATAAGTTGTGTTATTGTGAACGTAGGTTATTTTTTCCGTGGAGTTCCAGATGTTGGTTGAATTTTCCCACAAAGGAGAAAAACAAGCATTTATAAAGTTATTGAGGTATATTCTGTTGTTGTTTGAATATTGAAACAAGATGTCACTATGGTTTACATTATTGTTCGTGATGAGGTTGTTGCTTGATTGCCACAAGTAGATACCAAGACTACTGTTCATTGCAGTGTTACCTACAATAATATTGTTATCGCTTGAAGAATACAAGCCGATGGCAACATCGTTATTCGAGACATTATTATTCGTTATCTCACAGTTATCAGTTTCCCAGAGATCTACGCCAACAGATGCTTTAGATAAATTCAGATTTTCAACAGTGATATTATCGCAATTCACAAGAACAACTTGCCCGGCATCTTCAACCTTGCGGTCCTTTATATTTTCGAGATAAACAAGAGGTTTGCCGTTTACAGTGTTGTTTTCCACGATATTTTGGTATGAGTAAGCAATAAAGTAGCCATTATTCACAAATGTGTTATTCTTTACATTGTTGATATTGGAAGAATGCAAGTAGACACCATTACTTATTATAATATTATCTACAATATTATTATTACTTGAAAAACATGTGAATATTCCATTATGATTCTCAGATATGGTGTTACCCATGATATAGTTATTGTTTGAAGAATATAACCAAATGCCAGGCTCACCTTTGATTTTTGAAACGTTGTTATTTGAAATGATACAATGCTCAGCGCCATTTATATATATGCCACCCCCCAATCTAATCGCCCCCGTCACTGTAAACCCACTTATATTCACATAATCCGCTGTCACCTCAAATACGTGGTCCGAAGAATTTACTGCCTGAACAATTGTATCTTCAGGGTTTCCAGATGTTGACCTTATTGTTAACCGCTTGTAAACATCCACATTTTCGTTATACGTACCGGGGTCAACTGTGATTGTATGTCCATCCGTAGTATTAACAGCATC
Source organism: Halobacteriota archaeon (assembly GCA_049287525.1). Taxonomy (GTDB): domain Archaea; phylum Halobacteriota; class Syntropharchaeia; order Alkanophagales; family Methanospirareceae; genus QENJ01. The sequence goes on from JBAQFZ010000005.1 coordinate 11,796, forward strand.
AATCGCAGCCTGAATTGTGGAAAAGTATTCTCCTGTGACGATGTTGTGGACAGGTAAAGTTGTATTGCAAATAATTTCAAAAATAAACAGACTTTCATTGAAACTTCTTAAATTCCATATAATCAAATTGTTTAGGTGATCACTGTCAGGATCACCGCTAATCACACCTACTGCCAAAGATTCGCTAATATTCACCACAGCCTCTTGTACATAGCTATTATCACCATCATTTTCAAAAATGTAAGTGCAATTGCTGTCGCCATGAACTGCTATGATCTCTTTATTCCCATCAGCATCGGAATCACCAATATCTAATCCATTTACATCACCAAGAACGGGGCTTTGCCAAACCAACGTATAGCTATCATCCCCTATTGTTTCGAAAATATATACTTTATCTACATTGAAGCCCGTTCCAGCCACTATTTCTTTTTTACCATCTCCATCGGTGTCATCCGATGCCAAGCACAATACATAATCATCGCTCAACGATGTATTCCATGATTGAGAATACGTATTATCTCCTGTGTTTTCGAACACAAGAATCTTGCATCCCGATCCAGAGGTACCTACGCCAACTATAATGTCGTCATTACCATCACCATCGGGATCTCCTAAAGCAAGACTCCTAACAGCTTCGCCGGGAGAATACGACCAGGTCATTGCATAGTTATTATCACCAATATTCTCATAAATTGTGATGTTCATGCCGTTACCTATGATGATTTCCTTTAGCCCGTCTTTATCCGTGTCCCCCAGTTTGAGTACTCGGAGATATTCACTTATACTACTGTTCCAAACTTCAGCATATGTGTTATCCCCTATGTTTTCAAACACATACACCTTGTTCGAAAAATCACCAGCAGAACCAGCCACAATATCCCCTCTACCATCGTTATCCGTATCCAAACTTGCAATAGCGGTTCCTACATGCCCGGAGAAGGTATAGTTCCAAACTTCTACATAATTATCATCGCTTATACACTCGTAAACGTAAATCGACGGGCCTGCGGAATGACCTGCAATAAGTATATCGTTTTTGTGATCGGAGTCCGCATCGCAAATAAATGCATAATTTATATCTACGAAATGTAATCCACTCCAAACTAAACTATAGTCTATTTTATTACAAGCTATTACGTAATCAGAAGATTTGGCAGCCTGGACAATCGTTGAAGTTGATCCATTTTGTGCTCGAATGGTTAAATTATTCACGTGTACATCCACATTCTCGGTGTATTTGCCGTCGTGAACTATGATAGCACCACCCGCAGAAGCATTATCCACCGCCCCTTGAATCTTTGTATAGTCATCAGGCACATAAATTGTATTTGAGGATTGAGTAACAGCAGAGCGCGAATTGTTCGGCTCAACAGTTCCTGACGTTTTTGACGAATCATTTTCCGTCACAGCTTTTATAACGGGCTGATTCAAAAAATTCTCTTCATCTTCTCTGAGGCTGCTATCGGCGCCGGGATAACCGTGTCTCGAATCAAAGGAAAAATCGTTCTCTTCTCTAAACCCGTTATCGTATCCCCGCATGGAGTCAAGATGCGAATCGAGATGCCCGACAGCGTTTATCTGCGTTCTGTGATATTGACCAGTAGTTAGGTTTTCTGCAGGCAAACTATCATCAAAAGATAAGTCCCCTGTTGAATGACCGGCAATGCCAAGAGCTACACAGCTTACGAGCATAACAAGCGCGACATAAACCGCCATTATTTCCGTAACTTTATCGCTCCTCACGTTTCGCCCCTTCTTTATGATGCTACTTTTAGGTTGTGAACTGACTCTTTATAAGCTTTTCGGTTTTACGTTTTTCAGGTTGCATAAGCTGCTGCGAGCCTGTCAAAATATGAGCTTTCAAACCAACACAAATCGGTATCACCGTAAATCTGCTTTAATCTGCGTCCGATCCTTCAATCTCATCCAACAGAACTCATCTGTAAGCGCTCTCTCTTTTATCTACTTTTAGAACAAGAACGAGCCTTTCTTCATCGAATTTTGATTCTATTCCCCTCGCCCTTAGGAATCCTTTTAAGAACCTTCTTCACGCTCTGGTGTACTCTGACCTGGTAGCTCATACCTCTTCTGCCTTTATGAAGTCCGAGAGGTCATCACGGCGCACAGCTTCCCTTGCTTCTTTTACCAGTTCCTCCTCCTTGCTCGTTAGCACGGAATCATCCACAAGCTCGGCTAATACACCTTTTATATATGCCACATCCTGCCGCAATATTTTTATCTCGTCTTCTATAGCCATGACTGTTTGCTCCTTCAAAATTCGTTTAGTATAAGATAAAAATTGTCTTCGCCGCTTATAAACGTATCCACAATAAAGAATAAAAATTCGTATCCCCGCATGAAGTCAAGATGCAAATCGAGATGCCCGACATCGTCTATCAGCATTCTGTAGTACGGAGAATCGGTTAGGTTTTCTGCAGGCAAACTATCATCAAAAGAAACGTTATTTGTTGAATGATCGGCAATGCCAAGAGCTCCACAGCTTACGAGCATAACAAGCGCAACTAAAACCGCCACTATTTCCGTGAGTTTATCCCTCATGTTTCGCCCCTTCTTTAAGATGCTAAATTAAGGTTGTGAACTGACACTTTATAAGCTTTTCGGTTTTGCAATTTTCCTGTTGTGGAAGCTGCGAATAAACATAGAATGCCCTTTATGGGACAACGTTCGCGTTCGTTTCATCATTTAAGAAAGCCGCCTCAGTTTCTGAAGCCCTGAATTTGTCGAACAGAGCTCATATGTCCCCCCTCACGGAACCGGACTTGAGGTTTTCCTCATCCCGCTCTTCAGAAGAACCTCTCCACTCTTTAAAGGATAGGTTATGAGTCCCGTTTTGTTACCATCCTTAACCCGCCTCTTTGTGCGGTGGATGTGTCCCTGACCCAACGGTTCAACCGCCAGCCTCTTCCCTCCACGAGCATTACCATGCTGCTTCGGTACTATGAGCTGGTCCGGCAAACTTTTAAAAAGTTTAATCAAA
>JBAQFZ010000006.1:0-7054 GCA_049287525.1 Halobacteriota archaeon
TTATCAGAGAAAAAAATATTGTAGCCTATAAAACTCGTAATGTCAGGATTTAATGCATAGCTACATAAAAGCTTTTCGATTATTTTTCGTCATCTCATCTTCGAGATGTACACACCACCCCCCTTAAAAAGTTTAGTATAAAGCGTTATGTAGCCTGTTTTGTGCGTCTCTTCTTTTTCTTCGTCTATCACAACTACCGGTATAGTGTTTGTTTTCTCGTAACAATACCTCTTCTGTCCCGATATATACTTCTCCACCACTTCCCACCCATGCCCCACTGATTGCGAAGCTGCGAAGCTTTTTTGGTCAAACTTTTTCTAAAAGTTTGTTGCTAAACTTTTTTTTTAAAGTTTATGGTCGGTCAGCAATGAGACTGGATGTCGGTCATGTCTGAGGTCATGCCTCGTTACCCTTTCCCTCTTCGCTTCCACTTCGCCCATCTCTCCTTAAGCTAACTGTTAGATACGTCAGATCAGCATAAAAGCTTTTCTGATGCGTTTCTTCTCGAAAATATTTGATATGATAACTCCATTTGCGAAAAGAGCAAAAAAAAAAAGTCCGGTGAAGTTGTAAAAACAAGCTCATTTAAAAGAAATAGGGCGAAATTTTTATTATATGTTTTCTTTTCCGTAAACGCTTTTCTTTTTCTAAAAGAAAAGGGTTTAATGATAGCAATCATCCTTGCGGGCGGGAAAGGCAGCAGAATCGGAACGGAGAAGGCACTTATAGAATTAGGAAGCCGGAAACTGATAGATTTGATTGTAAAGTCCGTGAGAGGGTCAAAAGTGGCGGATTTCAGCGTGGCGATTACGAAAAATACACCAAAAACCGCAGCGTATTGCAAACGTGCAAATTATAAGACGATAGAGACGTCAGGCGGAGGTTATCATGCGGATTTACGGCTCCTCCTCCAGCGCTACCCCGAATTTGTATCCGTTGCATGCGACCTACCATTTTTAAGAAGTGAGCATATTAATGCGTTGATAGATGCTTATTTGAGGTACCATATCAGCATCACGGGTGCGGTTCACCGTGATATAATAAAAAACGGTATAATTGGGGGCTACACGTTTACTCATGAAGGAAAGGAGGTTGTCGCCTGCGGTATCAATGTAGTCACGGGCTCGAGAGAATCGGTACCGCTCGTCTTTGACGACCCCATGCTTGCAATAAATGTGAATACCGTTTCTGATTTGAGAGTTGCAAGGAGGGCTTACAGGCATTATTTATGTTTGATTAGAACCACTAACTAAGTCTTTCGCTCTCTGGAGATAACGCGCGATAAATTCTCTATTAAGTCCAGAGCCTCAGGCAGTATCATGAACACGGCATATGCAATGACAATCAAAATAAGCATTGAACCCATTCGCGCTAATACCTCGTGTGCAATGTCGAAGCTTTGCGCCAGTGGTTGCCGAACTGAGCCGTGAAATAAGAATAGCCATAAGAGGTGCCAGCGAGGTGACGCGAACCACTGCTCGAAATATGCGGTTACGACAAATACGTTTCTGAATATATTCAAGCCGTATATAACAGGTACAGATACCATAAACGCTTTTAACTTGCGTCTCATGGATGCGTTCACCCCAAAGATAATACCGGTAAAAAGCACTATACTTTCGATTGCTGTGCAAGCCAGGATTATTTCCACGTAGAGATGATGATTAGAGGAGTAATAGATGAAATAAGGAGGCACCAGGTAAACACTGCCGGGGTTTAAAAGGTTCAGCACTTTAGTGACGATATTAGCAGTGATGTGGATGAGGGAGTCACCGAGAATAGTAATTTCTGCGAATGGGAAGTATAAGAGAGCAGCTATAAGTGCGATTTTGGTAAGCGAGAAGAATAAGTTCGCTTCTTCGGGCTTCCTGACCATAAGGAAAGCCAGCATGAGAGATAAGGCAAGGAATACGAAATCAACGGTAGTATAGAAGTAATCACCCTGTATGAGACATTCATAAGCCTTGAAAAAGCAGTACCCTGCGAATACAATCCAACCGTAAGCAGCTACTGCTCTTTTGTGGTATACCAGCGCCAGCAGGAACAGCCCGATTGCAATAAACGGGAGAATGATTTTTAGCATCGTTCTTCTCAAAGAGAGGATTTTAATTAAAATAAATGTTTAACTAACCAGCTAATCATTTTTAATAGCGAATATTAAAAGTGAAAGTATGAATCTCAAAGCACTTGTCGCTGAGCACCAGCAGGCATTCAAGCATAAAGTGGCAGAGGCACTCGCAGCGAAGTATTCAATGAGCAGAGAGCAAGTACTCAAGAAGTATGAAGATGTGATAGAGAGATATGTCCTGGACAGATACAAAGGAGTGGAGGATGCAGTATCCCGAATACTGGAATACAACCGTCCGGTGGTGTTGAGCATAAGACGAGACCCATGTAGTGACGACGTGTGCATGATATGCGAGAGGGACCAGCCCCATATCGAGGAACTGCACCGGCGGTATGGCGACAGTGCGGATTTTTATGAGATTTTTGACAGCACGCCGGAAGCCGCTATTTATCATATTATATATCAAAGCGAAGGCGAGAAGTTGCTACCGCTGACCGCGGTCATATACAAAGGAGAGGTGAAGAAATACTGGTCGGGCAGACCGGTGGAAGTAGAGGAATACCGTGAGTTTCTTGAGCCACTGGGTTAATCTTCTGTCTTTGTTTACCAGACATCAAGATTACACGGATTTTCATCAAAAAAAATAGGGGATAAAAAAAAATGGAAGAGAGAAGGGATTTTGGCGATTTGGAGAGAGAAGTGATAGAGAAGGGGAAATGTGCACTTTGTGGTGGCTGTGTCGCTACGTGTAGATTGCTCGATTACAGCTATCTCAGCGTAGACTGGTCTGAAGAAAGACCGGTGATAAGAGAAGGACAGCAGTGTCCACCGGATTGTGGCTACTGTTATTATCAATGCCCGAGGGTAGAGAAACCGGCGTTGAGAGAAGGACTTGAGGAGATGTATGAAGTTGTCAGTACAGACGAGGAGATAAGAAAGGCTTGTCAGGATGGAGGTGCGGTTACTTCGTTATTAGCTTATGCCCTCGAGGATGCGATAGTGGAAGGCGGTATAACAGTTGCAGATAAAGGGGAATGGAAACCTGAGGTGCGAGTGGCGATGGATAAGGCGGGATTGATAAAGAGTGCAGGTAGCAAATATACAACTGCGGCTGCACTTACCGGTATAGCAGATGCTATATTGAATTACGACCTGTGGAGTGTCGCTCTGGTAGGGACACCCTGCGTGATGTCATCATATGAAAAGATGCTCGTTGTAGGGCGGGGTACGCATAATGCGCACAACTTCTCATCCCATATAAGGTTAAGAATAGGACTGTTTTGTCGGGGCAGTTATTCGTATGAGAAATTGATAAGAGGATATCTTGAACGTAAACACGGGCTAAATATGAGCGAAGTAACAAAATTGCAGATTAGTGAGGATGTTTTACACGTGTATGCGGGTGAGAAAGAGCTGTTAAGTGCAGGAATTGGTGAGATAGGGGATTATAAGCGAGATGGCTGCAAGGTATGTGAAGATTTCAGCGGGCTGTTTTCTGACATAAGTGTTGGGAATAACGGCACACCCGAAGGTAAATCATCAGTTATAGTGCGCACGGATTTCGGTAAGGAGGTATTTGAAGGTGCTTTGGAGCGTGGATATATAGAAGCAAAGCCAATAGAGAAGTCTGGTGCGGATTTGATACACAGGTTAATGAAGGAGAAGAAAGAAGCGGGGATTGCAGAGAAGGAGAAGAGGCAGAAGAAGAAGTTGATGGAACAACAGAAGTAATAAAGGTAATTATAACCATGAGTACGAAAGAAGAGAGAGTAGGTAAGAAGGGGATGATGGAGCAGGAAGAGGCAGTGAAAGCGAGGATGGAGAAGGTAAAGCACAAGGTAATGGTGATGAGCGGGAAGGGAGGAGTAGGGAAAACAACGGTAGCAGCGAATCTCGCTTTTGCTCTTGGAATGAGAGGTTTAGACGTGGGGTTGATGGATGCCGATATACATGGACCTGACATTCCGAAGATACTGGGAATAGAAGACAAGCGACCAGAGGTATCAGAGGGGAAAATATCACCAATTTTAGTCACGCCACGGCTGAAAGCGATGTCCATAGGTTTTCTACTGCCTGACAGAGATTCAGCAATCATCTGGCGAGGACCGATGAAGATGAATGCGATACGACAGTTCCTCTCAGACGTGGATTGGGGTGAGCTGGACTATATGGTCGTTGACCTTCCACCGGGGACAGGGGACGAACCGCTAAGTGTTGCGCAGTTGATTAAAGACGTAGATGGTGCGATAATAGTTACGACGCCGCAGGATTTAGCATTACTGGATTCGAGAAAGACGGTGAATTTCTCGGGAGTGCTGAAAGTACCTGTTATAGGGGTAATAGAGAACATGAGCGGGTTTACATGCCCGTACTGCGGAAAAGAGATAAACATTTTCAAATACGGCGGTGGTGAGAGGTCAGCGAGGGAGTTGGGCGTGCCTTTCCTCGGAAGAGTGCCACTTGACCCGAAGATGGTAGAAGCTGCGGATAGCGGAACGCCTTTTGTGATGCAAAAGGAATCGAAAGTGAGAGAGGCGTTTGAGCAAATAGTGGAAAAAGTGAGGGCATTTGTGGAAGGTAAAGAGGTTAAATCCCAATGACAAATAAATTTATACCAAATCCCAAGTGAATCACAATTACCAAACTCAAAAAAGATAAAAAGCTAAAAAGTTTTTATATACATATGAATATATATTCAAACGCAGAGAGGAAAGGTGGAGAAAAGATGAAGAAGAGAATAGGGAGAACTTAAAAGGAGATGATGTAAAATGGCAAGAGGAAGAGGAAGAGGAACAGGATTTGGAAGAGGTTTTTGGTCGGGCTTTGGACCTGGAAGAGGTATGGGAATGGGCAACCCATATCCATTCTGCCGAAACTTCCCCGGGATGCCAAGATGGTGGTGGACAGGAATGTACGGAGCAATAGTTCCCGGGACATATCCAGTGCCATCTTATGGCTATCCGTATCCATATTCCTACGGGAGGTGGATAAGATAAAATGAGTGGCATGGGAAGAGGAGGAGGAAGAGGTCAAGGGATAGGACGGGGAGGTCAAGGACAAGGAAGAATGGGTGGCAGCGGATTGGGCCCCGGCGGGGAGTGCCGATGCCCAAATTGCGGATATACAATGCCACACCAAACAGGGGTGTCATGCTATCAGCAAACTTGCCCGAAATGCGGGTCTAAAATGACAAGACCGTAAAAAACCTTTCTTTCAAAAAGAAAGCTTTACCAAAGAAACATTATATAGGAGGTGATAAGGAAAAAAATGGGTGGAAATAGATGGAGAAACATGTATTATCTAACGGGTTTGCCAGGCTGGATGAGGTTTGGATACTCGCCAGGCTGGATAGGAAGAAGTCCGACGGGATTACCGCCAGCCGCACAGTATCTCACCCAAACCGGACAGATGCCGCAGTTCGGTTCCTGGATACAGCAGCAAGCTCCGGCACCGGCAGGCGCGCCTATTGCACCAATGGGCATGCCAGTGATGCCAAAAGAGCAGGAGATTTCTCTGCTTGAATCGCAGGCGAAGATGCTTGGTGACCAGTTAGAGCAGATAAAGAAGAGATTGGAAGAACTGAGCAAGTAGAAACCGGAGGTAAGACAAAATAACACATAAATCAAAGCAAATCGGAGTCACGGCGTGGTTTGTGACTGGGTGCGCCGAGCAAAGTTCATAATATCCAGTTGGTGCAAATCCAACCTGAGGAAAGGTTAGCCGCCACCTCAGAACTGAACCTTGCATCCAGTCTGGTAACAGGCTGTGGTGAAGCCAGGGGGATGGGATACTGGGCTGCAACGCAAGTGAAGGGATTGAGCACCGAAATATTCGTTGTCCCGGAGGCCGACGCTGTTCATTTGACGGAAGGCTGCATTCTCATCACCGGTCGTCACTATGGGACATGGCAAGGTGGTGCGAACCCGGCGGTGTCTGAGACCGTGGCACGGTATCAAACGGATATTATGGGAACTCGGGAGATCCAGAGTGTTCTCCCGTGGGGAGTATGTCCTATCAAGCCTATAAACGGTAAGATAGTACAGATGACACTCTGGGAGCTGCGAAGCGTTTTGATCAAACTTTTTAAAAGTTTGACGGACCAGCTCATAGTACCGGTGATGCGGGGTAACGCCCGTGGAGGGAAGGGGCTGGCAGGAGCGCGATGGACCGGCAGGGACACACCCTCCATACCCAGAGATGGGCGAGGGGTGTCAACAAAACTGTGGTTCATAACTCAAGGAGCCAGAGAAGATCCAGCGTGTAAGTTCACGTCTTTGGCGCACTTACTTACGGCGGATTTTCTCAAGGAATGCTTCCGGGAGTTAAAGAAAGAGGTGAAGCAGCAACTGAAGGGGTTCGCACTACTTGTGCGATACGCGGATGACTGTGTGCCACGAAGCTGCACGAGAGATGAGGGTTTGGCCCCTCGAAGCCGGCTTGCAGGAGCAGGCTTCAAACCGCCTTAAGCTGCTGTGGTTAAAAGCTATGGTGGTGAGCGTTAAGGAAAAGGTCCCACAAGATGGGATCAGGTGTGGATCATGGAAACGAACGTAAGTGAACCGCTGAGGAAGTGTCGAAAGCGTATGGACGGCGTCAAAACCAGGAGCTGGTCGTTAACCTGGGATAAGTCTGGGAGAGAACCTGCTTACCGCCCAGATGGCGTCCGGCATAAAGGCGGCGTGAACATGGTCCTGGCTCTCGTGTGGAACGTGGGAACCTATCCCCTGATGTTAAGGGAGAAACACAGGTGGGAAGCCCCCACAAGTGTGAGAGTACCGATGCAGGGGAATAGGGGCGGACCAGCCCGTATTAGTGATGAAGCCAGAGCGTTTGGAAAGGCACTAAAGAAACGGTTGGCTAAGTTCGGACTGACGATTTCGGAAGAGAAGAGCAGAATTATTGCGTTTGGGCGCTATGCCTCTCAGGAAGCGAAGAAGCAGGGCAGGAAGTGTGCTACCTTTGACTTCCTCGGGTTTAGTTTACGCA
>JBAQFZ010000007.1:0-4065 GCA_049287525.1 Halobacteriota archaeon
CTGCCTCTTCGACGAATTCCTGCACCTCCATGTGCTTCTCGATGGACATCAGTTCTCCTTTATTTTGCTTAATAGCATCTCATCACTTGATCGCTTTGAATTATTGCCCCCTTTATTCCATTCTTTACGCATCTGCAAATAAACCGAAAGGTTGATATACAAAACGAAAAGTTTTTAAATACATATCAATAACATAAAAATAAATGTTAGGAGTCAAGAGATGAATCCGAAAAAGGAAAGTAAAAACCGTAATTATAGGTTGATGAGGGAGGACAGGCAATGAACGCAAAAGAATTTCAGCTGGACTACTTCCAGATTTATGACCTCGAAGTGCCAAAAGACGTTAGAGAACTTAGCCCGCCGGTCATGCTGAAGGGCCAATTCGACCAGGAGTCTGAGTGGGCCAAGCCACAATTTCTGAAAAAATTTGCCAATCCCGTGAGTAAGAACGATGAGGCAATCTTCGACAAGAATGCCCACCTGACCTGGTACAGCTTATATTCATACGATCCTACAATTAGACGGAATGTGAAAGTAGCCAACCAGTTCGGCGAGCAAGAGATTGTGATTTACGGCGTCGTCGGTCTGCTTGTACCAGCTCGGAAGAGAAAGCCAAGGAGCGTATTTTCTGACCCTACGAAGCTTGACCACTACAAGATTTATCGGGTCATTGATGGACAAGGAGTCGGTGAGTCGTTCAGGTTCGAGGATCAATTTCACGCACGCGAAGCAAAAGTGTACAATCCAGTTGCATTCGCGGTCCCGGTGAGCAAAGAGCACCATGGAAGGGTCTTCCCCATCCACAATACGAATGCTCACCTCACGATCTATAAAGTGAAGCCCTCAAAGGATATGCCAGATGTGATCGATGCCCATGACCAATTCGGCCTACACCGAGCTCTCAAGATGGGTGTGAGCTACCTGCTCGCCGTGCCGAGCAAAAAAACTGAAAAATAGGTGAATTGTATTGTTGTGAGGGCAAGAAATGAAAACTGAACTTAAATATGGTTCCTGGGAGATATATCCACAGGTACCAAAACTAACCATGCCCAAGGGACCAGTCACCGCCCCCGAGATGAAAGTTCTAAAGACTATGTACGAGGGGGATGTCACATATCTAAAATTCTGGAATTTTTGGGTCCGTTCAGGGACGCCTGCTGCTGCGCCGACCGATTACTTCTTCCATAACTACGAAAGCGGAACGAAGCAGGTCAAGGCTCTCATCGCCGCAGTGGGTGCCGCCACGCAGTGGCCGCACACGGAACAAGAGGTATGGGACCGAATCGCGACGGTTTGGAGTTGGCTTGGCGCAAACGTCCGGGAGGACCCTGCAGCTTATGATCTGCTGACCTCTGCGGATAGGTGGCCTTCAATCGACGAGTTCGCCCGATACTACGCGGACCATCATGAGCTTGTGTGGGCTGTGGTATAAAGTTTTATAGCCAGACCGCTCCGCATCCGATATCCCAGAGCAGTATATCACGCACCCTGTCGAGGGATCGTTTTGAATTATTGCCCTCGTGTCTCAGCAACTTAGTTATGTTACATATTTATATACTTGATACTCTTACAGTATCGCATGAAAAGCTTAGAGATACAACTCAAAGAAGATGAAATCAAGTTTTTGAGCGAATTCATAAAAAAGGGAAATAAGAAAGCACGAGAAATATTGCATGCCAATATTCTCTTGGTGGCCAATAAAGGTGAAAAGGACACAAGGATTGCGGAAATACTCTCTACTCACAGACAAACGGTCTGGAGAATAAAGAAGAGATACATAGAGGAAGGCTTAGAATCTGCGCTAAAAGACAAGCTGAGGCCCGGACAGCCGAAAAAGTATGAGATAAAGCATGAAACAGAAATTGCTGCTCTTGCCTGTACTGCACCACCAGAAGGCAGAAAAAAATGGACATTGGAGCTTCTTCAAGAAGAATTGAGAACGAGAGAGGGTTTTGAAACCATAAACCGTGAATCTATTCGACTGATTTTAAAAAAAACAACACAAAACCCTGGCTAAAACGAATGTGGTGCATTCGGGAAATGGATTCAGAGTTTGTAGAAAGAATGTATGTATCCTCTCCAAATTGATTGGTAATAGGGGGCACTACTTCACGGTTACCCATGGATTGAGCATACTGTCCAGTCATACATATACCTATCAATATTCTATCTACTGCACCATCCAATAAGTTTTGCGGTATACCGTACCCATCCGCCCTTTTCATCCTAATCCGTATCGTAATCCATCTCCGGAAACCTCTTCGCTCTGATCAGCTTCGCCAACGAAGGCATGTGAAAACGCTTGCTGACCCGATCGTGGATATACTCATACGCACTTACGCCTAACTTCTTCGCAGTTTGAACGATCGTCAAAAAGGTATCATTTGCCTTTGTACCGTCTTCGGTCATGGTATGCAGGCTCACATCACGCTTGCGAACCTGTGCTCTCGCAGCCAATTCCGCATCATTGTTGTGTAATGGGAGCTCCGGGTGTTTCAACACCATTAAGAGCTCCGACTTCTTATCTCTGGACTTTGCAATCCGCACATCTAGAGCATGATACCCTGTTTTCGTGGAAAACAACTGATCAAATTCAGCCGATAGTGCTTCCGCCTCCTCGTGAGGCGGATTTTCCTTTAACTCCGAGAGTTTCCTGTAATAGTCCCAGTATCGACACCGAAATTCACCGAGCTTTTCGCCGTGCACCGGTACCACGGGGCGCAACTTTTTGTAGTTCCGTCCCTCATGAACCCAGCACAGTGCTTGCTCGTAGGTAAGCAGCTTGAACTGCGGCGCATCATCGCTCAAAAGTACGTCCACAATTGGGAAGTCGGTTTGCTGATGATAAGCAGCAATAGCAGCCGCCTCCATAATCCTTGTCCTTCTGATTTTGCCCTTACCCGGATCAGGGACGATACTCCCAAGCAGCTGCTGCATCTGTGCTTCATCCAGTATTTTACCAAAAACCCGCTCTCGTAATTGCGCAACCAATTTTTTAGACAGCCCGAATTCATCCAGCAGGTCGAAGGCTTCTTCATTGAAGCAATAACTCCTTGCTTTGCCGTCTGGATCACCGCGCAGTGTATCGAGAACGGTAAGACGGTCTTTGTGAGGAGTCGTGAAGTAAGCGGTGTAGTAGGGATTGCAAACGATCTGCGCATAGTGGTTCTCCCCACGGACTCTAGAGCTAGTATCATCTATCTGCTGGTAATCAGTAGAGAGCAGCCCAGCCAGGAAAATATCCGCCTTCTCCTGATGGAAAAGTTCATTGTTCTTTGTAAGTGTGCGTGAAATCGAAGCTGGCGAGATAAAAATCCTGAAATTATCTAAAAACTCGTGTATCTTTGGCTCTGACACGTTGGCAACGTGTTTAAGCGTGCAAACCAGCGATTTCACACCAGGCCCGAATTCTCCTTCAATCTCTGGCGGTAATTTCCCCATGTAGGTCTTGTGTTGGGATGGGGAGTAGTAAATCTCTTTCTTATATTCAACATTCTCCGTTTTAATGATGATTTCCTGAACAACCACATTCTCGTAGCCTTTGAATTCCGCATCATCTGGCAAGATGCTCTTATCCACCTTGCACACCTCGACACGGTCTATTTTTATCTTATGTTTCTTTGCTTTTGATTTCTTCTTTTTGGAGATATTTTTGTTTTTCCTTTCTTCTTCTGAAGAGATGTCTTCGTTCGGTTTCTTCCTAGATGGTTTAGTGTCTGGTTTGGCTTGCTCTCCTTTTAGTAGATTGATTGCATCCCGTAATTTCTGGTTTTCTGCTTTTAAGTTTTCATTCTCCTCGCTCAATTGTTCAATGAGCTGGAGCAGGATACGGAAGGCTTCTGCCAATCGTTCATCCGCAATTTCATCAGGGCGGATATTCATGTTTTCTAACATTTGTGTGACCTTAAATGGGTTCATGGTAAAAGCTTTTACTCAGCGGTATATATCCCAATAGAAAGAAGGGTATGATAAGACTTTCGGTTTTTGTGTCGCTCAATAATGATAGCATTATCGCTCTTAGGATAACTGCATTTTTGAGTTACCATTTAATTTGAAAAGGATACG
>JBAQFZ010000008.1:0-96952 GCA_049287525.1 Halobacteriota archaeon
GATATATACCGTGAAACCTTAGAGCTGAGGGACAAATATGAAGTGCTTAGTAAAGACGTGGAGGCGATTAAGGTAAAGTTAAAGGCGGGTTGATTGGTTCTTGCTTTAGAGGAGTTGGAGTGATGAATAAGATTGATTTTGTAGTTGTTTCTGTGATTGCATTTTTTGTATTTATAAAGCACCCCTCCTCGGCGCTGATGCACTTACCACAGCACCCTGCTGCGAAGCAGCATTTTGATCAAACTTTCCAAAAGTTTGATGGACAAATCCCCGTGCATCTCGGACTTTTTAAACCGTGGTTTTTTCTTTTGGCACAACCTTTTAAGCCCCACCTAGGGTAAAGTGGGGCGACCGATATACCTTTATGAACAGCATAGCATAAGTGTAGTGTCCCTAGACATGTTTCAAAGTTGATATCCGTACCACTGGAAAGGATACCAGCTACTGTTACTATTCCTCCACCGCGTCACGACTCAACGTAAACACCTCCTTAAGCTGGTCTGTTGATAATTCCGTAAGCCATGCCTCGTCAGTGCCAATAATAGAATCTGCAAGTTCCTTTTTCTGCTCTATCATCTGGTCTATGCGCTCTTCAAGCGTGCCGATGCAAACGAACTTGTGAACCTGAACATTTTTCTTCTGTCCGATGCGGAAAACGCGGTCCGTTGCCTGGTTCTCAACTGCGGGATTCCACCACCGGTCAAAGTGGAAAACATGATTCGCAGCGGTCAAGTTGAGTCCAAATCCGCCTGCTTTGAGTGAAAGAACAAATAGCGGCGGTCCATAATGGTCATTCTGGAAACGCTGAATCATAGCATCTCGCTGCTTCTTTGGTGTGCCTCCATGCAAGAATAGCGTCTCGCATCCTAATTTCTCTTGTAAATAGTGTCGCAGCATAACGCCCATTCCTGCAAACTGTGTGAAAATCAGTGCTTTGTCGCCCTCCGCAAGCACTTCTTCGAGCATCTCTTCCAACCGAATAAGCTTTCCGGAACGACCTGGCAAGAGACTGCCGTCCTGGAGGAACAAAGCAGGATGATTGCAGATTTGCTTTAGTTTCATCAAAGTAGCCAGCACCAGTCCTTTACGCTCTATTCCTTCGGACTTCTCTATTCTCTCTATCATCTCCGCAACCACAGCTTCGTAAAGCGATGCCTGCTCGCGCGTGAGGTTATAGTAAACTTTCATCTCCATCTTTTCAGGTAAATCCTTGATAACTTTAGGGTCTGTTTTCACACGTCGAAGGACAAAGGGCTGAATTGCGCGACGAAGCACCTCGGCACGCTCTTTTTTTCGATATTTCTCGATTGGTAAGGCGAAGTTCGTGCGGAAATGTTGCATGGATTTCAGGTATCCGGGATTGAGGAAGTCCATGATTGACCAGAGTTCCGACAGGCGGTTTTCTACTGGCGTCCCGGTGAGTGCGATTCTGTGCTCTGCTTTGAGCTTTTTTATCGCGCGTGTCTGCTTAGCAGCCGGGTTTTTAATATTCTGCGCTTCGTCCAGTACGACATGCTGCCAGTGAACCTCGGAAAGCGTATCGTCGTCTCGATGTGCCAGTGCGTAAGTGCTGATGACCAGGTCGTTCTTTTTCGCATCCCTCGCGAACATCTTGCCCGTGAGTCTATCGGCGCCGTGATGAACCATGACTTTTAGCGACGGTGCGAAACGTTCAACCTCCTTTTGCCAGTTGCCCACCACCGACATAGGGCTGATTAGAAGTGTTGGAGCCGGACGCTTTCCTCGTTTACCGGAACGTTCATGCAGAAGAAGGGCAATTAGCTCGATGGTCTTTCCCAGCCCCATATCGTCTGCCAGGCAGGCGCCAAGCCCGAATCTATTGAGGTATGCGAGCCAGGAAACGCCTTTTACCTGATAAGGGCGAAGATTGCCGTTGAAGGTTTTCGGCGTCTTAATGGGTGTTATCTTAACCCCTTCGGAGAGACTGAGACTGCTTAACATATCCTCGAGCCAGCCTTCTGCCTTCACTTCCACTACGGGAAGACCCAATTCGGTCTCTACATCCTCGGCGTCTGCGCCCAATCTAAGCTGCATCGCCTCGCCCAGCGTCATCTCACCGTGGCTGTGCTTATGTTTGAAAAATTCAATCGCAGTTTCCACGTCCTCTGGTCGCAATTCCACCCACTGTCCACGTACCTGAACCAGAGGGACTTTCAAAGAGGCTAGCTGCTCGAATTCCGTTTCAGAAAGCGTTTCATCTCCAATAGCCACTTCCCAGTTATAAGCGACAATGCCTTTAATACCAAGAAGCCCTGAAGTTACCACTTTACTACTTCCATCTGATGATGACTTTAACTTGAGTTTTACACCTATACGTGCACCCGGTTTTTCCCACCACGATGGGAGAAGGACGCCGAAACCACTCTGTTCCAGAAGAGGTGCGGACTGCCGCAGAAATGAATATGCCTGCTCTGTGTTCAGTTCCAGTCCCACAGGACGTGCAGTTTGCAAACTCGTCTCAATAGCGGGAAAAACTCGAGATGCTTTGCCGAGGTCGGCAAGTAATTGTTCTTGTGGATTTTCAAATCGCCGTCTGAGAAAAGTAAGCGTGCTTGACCTCGTTTTCCATACCTCCTCCGCGGAAACCAGCAGACTCCGGTCGTCCTTTGCCTGGAGGAAAAAACAAACTTCCCATCCTTCTCCATTTTCTTCTTCGCCAGAACCTGATGGCGGCTCAAGTCTAAAGCAAGTGCGAAACTGTGCATCAGGTGCAGCGGGTCGAAGTTGAGTGAGCCATGCCTGCATCTCAGTTGAAAAGGAGTTTAATTCTTCGGGTGACGCCCGAAGAACAGGATTATCAGTTGAAAGAGCTTTAAGCCATTGTTCCGGTAAGGGGACAACTTTAGAGCGGCGACCACGACGTGGTGGAAGGAGCGAAATAGAACCTAAACTTTTGCGCACGAACGCATCAACAGTTTGATTAACAAAACTCAAGACCAGATCAGCAGGTGATGCAAACTGTGATTTATCATTATTTGGAAACGCTCGACAGCTTGGAGGCATCACCTCTGCCAGCATACGCACTCGTTCTTCGTCCTCTTTAGTAATCGCCACCTTCCACGCGGCTCGAAACGATGTGGAACCGTCATCATCCTTTCGAATTGAAGGTATAAACTGCTGCCTCGCAATATGTTCAAGCGAGAACTTGGCTACTTCAATCCAGAATCGTAAGGAACTGCCGAACGCAATGCCATGAGGAGGCTGTTCTGGCAATTCGAGTAAGAAATCAAATGCTAAATAGGGGTCGAAAGTCAAGGTCCCAATACCCCATCCCGCTAACCCGGGTGCTTTATCCGCGCTGTAATCCGCTTCATCTTCTCGGATCAGCCATGGCGATGGCAGTGGACTTTTTTTCGCGGAAGGTAAGAGAAAGGTCTTCGTTTCAAACCCTGCGTGTTCACAAATCAAATGCTCGGAAATGCTTTCAATAACTTCTCTTAACTCATCTCCGACGAGAGCAAAAGGGTGTGCTTTTGATTTTGGCTTCTTAATCTTAGGCTGCCGACCATGATGTGCGGGAGCATTCAGTGGCAGGGCGGAAGATTCTGCCCAGAGATAAAGTTTACCTGATGCTGTATTCTCCCAGAGTGCATGTAAGACCTGCATGTGCCCTTCCTCGAACGATGTTGAATGATATTATTACATCAACTTACATAAAAATCCTGTTTTCATTTTATTAATTCAGCGTTTGTTCTCTTCTTTTCCCAAGCATCTGAGCCCCTGCTGGATTTGTCTCCTTCTACGATAAAATTTCTTTATCCTCTGTATATTGAAACTCTGCTTGATATGCTATGGACATAAACAACCACCGTTATTATCTCGGCATATCTTTTGAAGGTAAGCCAGAAGAATATATCAGATGAAAAGGGAAATACCTTGAGCAAATACCTATAAACGTATAGGCGAGATGAATAAGGAAGCGGAGCAAGCGCGGGAGCGACAGCGGATATGGGATTCCTTACCCAAAGGTACGGTTTACCTCGCACCGGCCGACCCGGACGACTTCTTCAAGGGCATAAATTACGACATATCACCGCGACAGTTTGGGCTGCGTGTACGGAAACATGACATGTATTGCGAATTAGGCGGTCCAAAACACCGCTACTGCAGTTTCTTCTTTATCGAAGTGATAAACGATATAGCAGAGATAGAAGATGGACGGGTAGAAGTGATAGGTCCGGAGATAAAAGAAATAGAAGGCAAATCGTTCCCCTTCGGCTTCTGGGTTAGATACGCCGGGGAGCACTTAACAGAGGATTACCTGGATTTGCTTACCCGGTGGACGTATTTCGCACTGGAAGAAGGAGAGGGCTGGATGCTGCTTAACACGCGGGATACGATATGGTTACGACTGCATAAGAAGGCGGCACATAAGCACGACTTCAAACATCTCGGTCAGGCGATGATAAACCTCTGCAAGATACAATTCCCACTCGTAGAGAAGGCAGATGTGAAGATACTGATAGCAACGGAAGAATTAGGTGGGGCTGAGTTCACGAAGGGGATAGTAGATAAGGTCTGTCTACCGTACTGGGTACAATTAGATGAACGTGCGAGACGGTTCTCAGATGAAGACGTTGACACTTTTTACGGCTGTACTATCTGCCAGACGTTCGCACCGAGCCACGTATGTGTGGTTGCACCGGACAGACCACCATATTGCGGTATAATCACGTGGATAGGCGCAAAAGTAATGTGTGATCTTGATCCGTATGGCTATATATTTGAGATGCCTCTTGGCAAGTGTGTAGACCCGTGGGGCGGAGAATACACCGGCGTGAATGAGAAAATCTATGAGAAGTCAAACAGGTCTTATAAACGCGTGGTGATGTATTCTTCGATAACCTACCCGCAGACGAATTGCGGCTGTTTCGAGGCTGCTATCTTTTACATACCGGAAGTTGACGGGTTGGGACTGGTAGACCGCAGATATAGTGGGGATACGCCTCTGGGCTTGACGTTCTCGAAACTCGCGGGGCTTATTAGCGGCGGTCTGCAGAACCACGGGTACTGTGGCATATCTTTTAGAACGCCGCGGTCAAATAAATTTGTCCGTGCTGATGGCGGCTGGCGCCGTATTGTGTGGATACCGAAGGAATATAAACAGATGCTTGCGGAGGTCATACCCCCGGAGATGTATGATAAGATCGCAACAGAGGACGATTGCACCGACCCGCTTGAGCTAAAGGAATTCCTTATGCGAGTGAATCACCCGGTTACGGCGCTATGGAAGAACAGAGCAGAGCCAGAGCCGATACGGATACCACCGCCAAATACGGACTGGACGTCTGAGGATGAGATAAAGGCACGAGAGCGCGGTAAAAAGTTGCTAGAAGCATGACATGCGCCGACCGGGATTCGAACCCGAGTTAGAGGCTTTTTACCCTCACTCTTTGCACTTCCTTCTGTCAATATCGCCCTTTTGACGAAAGAAAGAAAAGTAGGTCGGTTGGCAAGCCCCTGTGATACCACTACACTATCGGCGCCCTAAATTTATTCCTCTATTATATCCTTATTCTATTATAAATTCTTCCCCTACTTTCGGTGAAATCGCATCACAGTCGAAATTGTCATTCATCCAGGCTGCGAATTCCGCTGTATGTTCCCCATGCACCGGGAATACCACTTCCGTTCCGTTCACACAGAATCGTGATACCAGTTCCTTCAGCTCTCTGTCACCCGCATGTGCCGAGAAGTCATACTGCTCTACACCCATATCCACTTTCAGCACTTCACCGTTTGTCGCCACACATCTCTCCTCCAGTAATCGCCTTCCATTCGTACCCTCTATCTGGTAGCCTGTGAGCAGCACTTTACTCTTTTGGTCTTCATGCACCTTCTTCAGATAATACAGCACGGGTCCACCGTTGAGCATTCCCGCTGTTGTTACAATCACAGAAGGCTGTGAAAGAACTCTCTTACGCTTCTTCGCATTTACAAACATCGCGTCACCAAACGCTTTATTTAGCGCATCCGCATCCCTTAAGAAGCTGGGATGATTCTTAAACAGCCGGAACACCCCGAGACCCATGCCATCTACATAAGGTGTAAGTCCATACGAATGTAGAATCATTACTATCTCCTGCGTCCTGCCCACTGCGAAACAGGGTACGATTGCAGTGCCGCCCGAATTCATCGTCTCTTTTATGGAATCTACAAACTCACGCTCCTGCTCCTCCCTGTCCTGATGGTCTCGCCCATAATATGTACTTTCCACGAGCAAGATGTCAGAGGATGGGAACTCTGCGGGAGCAGCAGATTCCATTAATCGTGTCGCACCTACTTTTATGTCACCGGTGTAAAGCAGACTTATATCCTCATCCTCCTTCTTCAAATGTATCGAAGAACTACCTGGTATGTGCCCCGCATTAAATAATTCAAACGTATAATCAGCGCCATAATCAAAACTGTTTAAAGCAATCTGCTCGCCATAGTCAACGTAATGCGTCTGCTCATTCATTCTCATGATGTCTTCTTCGTTAAAGAAAGAAAAGCCCTGGTCTCTACCTACTTTTATCGTATCTCGACTCAGGAGATACGTTAAATTGCCTGTCACTGAAGTCAGATATACATCTGGGGCTAAATCGCCATATGCCGGCATCAAACTTGGAACCATGCCCGAATGGTCGAGATGCGCATGCGACACAATCACGGACTTTGGCGAAATGCTGCCCACTGGAATCTCAGGCGGGACAGAAGGTCTGAGTCCGTAATCTAAGACTATCTTATCATCTATCAATATCGCAGAACGCCCTATCTCTTCGCACCCTCCGAGAAACTTTATCTTCATATTATTCTACAACCTCTACTCTACTCTCTACACGGCATTTCCTATCCGTTCCGTCCTGGCTATCTCGACTCGTCTCAATGGATATATCTTCTTCGCTACCTTATAGATGTCAGACGATAACTTACCCAATATTATCTCCTGTACATATTTGCTCAATTCTAAGCTACCTGCTCTCTCTCTAACTAGTTCTTCCACTGCCTTCCGGATTTGCTTCACCTGCGCTTCACTTGCCTTTTTTAACGTAAAACAGGACGATTTCACACGAATTGTCACGCCGTCTTTCGTTACCACATTAATGTTTGAGTCAATCTTAGAAATCCCCTTCCGCGCTAAACTCTGGAGATAACCTACATCTACCATATGCCCTACAAATTTTGTATAAGCCGTATTGTGATCTACTTCTTCTATCTCCATCAATAACTTCAAATTTGGATTCTTTATCATCTTGCCCGTAAGATCTCCTAAGGTCACCGCTACCCGCCTCCCTATCAACTTAGATGGCTCGTCAGCCACGGTATCCGCTGCCTTCACCTCCCCAAACATCTTCGGGGCTAATATCGTATACCAGTCTTTTGCTTTCCACTTATCTTTCTGTCGCTTCCTCACCAGTCCTTCTCACACTCCTCCTCTACTCTATTATTATCTAATACCTTATAGAAGCGCATCACATAAAAACCTTCCCTCATCTGCTCTGGAGATAATCTAAAACAGACTCAAATATCAGTTTCCCATCACCGTATGTTTCCCCTTTCTCGCATTCTCGCCGCAACATCCCCGAGGCTCTCTTCCACTCGGAGTCCATAAAGGCATAAAAAGCCCTTTCGGGATGCGGCATCAAGCCCAATATAGTCCCCTCCGGATTGCATATCCCGGCGATATTGTATAAAGCGCCATTGGGGTTCCAGGGGTATGAGGCATAATTACCCGCCGGGTCTACATAACGGAAGACAATCTGGTCGTTATCCTCAAGAAGTTGTAGATACTTATCCCGCTTATCCGCGGCAATGAAGAACTTACCCTCGGCATGTGCGCATGGGATTTTCAGAACATTACCTCTTTCTATCCGCTGTGTGAAGATGCACTTACCACGGTTCTCATGCTTTATAAGCGTTGGTCTGCATTCAAACCGAGCGGACTCGTTCGTCGCCAATGCAACCTGCTGTCTCGTCTTAGCCATAGATTTATCACCATCAAACCCCGGCAGTAACCCCATCTCCACTAATACTTGAAAACCATTGCATATGCCCAAGATCGGCTTGCCATGCGCTATAAAATCCGCTATCTCTTTCCCTAAACTACCCTTTAGCCTCGCGGCGAAGATCGCCCCTGCTCGTATATAATCACCGGCTGAGAAACCACCAGGTAGCACCAATAAGTCATAATCATTTAAAATCCTCCGTTCACGCACCGTGCCTATCAATTGCTTCAGGTGCACAATCTCCGCCGATGCACCCAATCTCGTAAAGCCATAGAAGGTCTCGAGTTCGCAGTTTGTTCCCTCTATCCGCAGAATGCACACTTTCGGCTTCTTCATCTGTTTTTAAGATACATTTATAAAGAAGAACAATTAACCTACGTTATCATAACTTTGAGCCATGTTCAAACTGACGGAAGAGGAAGGGGAAGAAGGTCTAAAGCTTGCGAGGGCAGCAATAGTGCGATATTTAAGTGATAATGAGAAGATAACCCCGAAAGAGGGCTTACCTGCGAGTTTCGAAGAAAAGAGAGGTGTTTTCGTCACCCTGAACAAATATGGTAATCTTCGTGGCTGTATAGGCTATCCCTACCCGACATTTAAGCTGAAGGATGCGATTATAGATGCCGCAATCTCCGCTGCAGTAAACGACCCCCGATTCCCGCCGGTAGCACAAGAAGAGTTCATGGATGTGACCATAGAACTTACAGTTCTCACAATGCCACAGGTATTAAAAGTAAAGCCGAAAGACCTGCCTGAGCATGTAAAAATAGGTACGCATGGGTTGATTGTTAAAAGAGGTTTATATCAAGGACTTCTACTGCCTCAGGTCGCCACTGAATATCATTGGTCGTCTGAGGAGTTTCTATGTGAGTCCTGCTGGAAAGCAGGGTTGCTGCAGGATGCGTGGCTGGATGAAGAGACCGAGGTGAGCATATTTGAGGGGCAGATATTTAGGGAAGAGGCGCGATGATGTTACAGATAGATAGATACCGATGTGCATATTGCGGGGCGTGTGTGACGGTGTGTCCTACGGATGCAATAGGTTTGATGGGTGTGTGGATAGAGATAAAAGAAGAGAAGTGTAACTACTGTAAAGCCTGCGTGAATATCTGTCCGGTCGGTGCGTTAGCGTATGTGCCATATAACGAGAAGATAGAAAGAGCATGAGTCTGTAATTGTATGGTATGGTAGCTGAAACAGTAGTAAGAAGTTTATACCCCTTGCCGTGGAGTGATTAGATTTTCAGCTCATACACTATTGCGTCTTCACCATCTGCATAATAGCCGCTTATGGTGCATATGCTTTTGTAGCCCTGAGCTTTGTAAAATCCCATTGCTCCCGTATTACTTATTCGCACCTCAAGCGTAACTCTATGGAACCCATGAGCGCGAAATTTCGCATCCGCAGCTTCTAACAACTGCTTACCCACGCTATTCCTTCTGTATTCTTTATCCACCGCGATTCCTGAGATATGCCCGTGACCATCCCGCACGGCGCCTGCCATGAAACCAATGACGGCGCAGTTCGCACCGGTGTTGTTACCCATGCCTGCATGAGTGGCAACGAGGAAATATTCTCTGAAATAGCGATACAAAGTAACAATATCGGAAGCAGTATCTACCGTTTTTATGTTTCGTCTCCACATACTTATAATATCGGGTAAATCCGCATCTACCGCTTCCCTTACCTCTACCAACCGCTTAGTCATCACTGATTTGCACATCTACGCTATAATCCCGTTCTTCAAATAAAAGTCCCGATACTGACACCGTGCTGTCCATTGAATAGCCCAGGACGGATTCGAACCGTCGTCACGAGGTCCAGAGCCTCGTATGATTGACCGCTACACCACCGGGCTATGCTCTTATATGCAGTTTTGATTATAAAAAAGATGAAGAGAAGAGTAAGAGCAGGGCGCAGGATTTACCACGATAACGATTAAACCGACATAAAGAACGAAAAAGAAAGGATAAAAAAAAAACGGGCACCGTTTAAAATCGCGATTGCCCTACTTTGAAGAAGTAGTACATATTAGAAGTGTAAAGAGATATTAACATCAATCTTCCGAGACTACTTCCGCGAATCCAACTCGTCGCGAGACCTTCGTTATTTTTACTTTTACACTATCTCCTTTTTTCGTGTTGGGTACAAAGACCACAAAACCTTCCACTCGCGCTATTCCATCTCCTTCTCTACCTACATCCTCTATCTTTACGTCATAGACGTCTCCAACATTCATTGGGGCATTGAACCCCCCTCTTTCTCTATATTGCATGCCTTAATAAAACCTCCTTTATTTGATGATTGCTCTTTTGTTTTGCATCATCTATCACTTATATCTTCGTTCTCTATATAAAGGTTAAAGGTTGACTAATCATCTCGCTGCCTTTGCCATCCGCTCTTTCTCTTCCTTCTTATTTATCGAATAGCACTTCGCATTCCGCGCGGCATTTATTATCTCATCGGCAAGGCACCGCTCTATGCTCCTCTTGCTTTTGAAAGCGCATTTATGCGCTCCGTAAGCAATGAAGAGTAACGCCTGGTCTACTTTTCGCTGTGAAGTTACATCCACCGGTTTGGGCACCAGTATCCCTCCAAACCGCAATCTAATCGTATCTTCTCTCGGTCCCGCGTTTTGTATCGCATCCAAGAGCAACTGAAGCGGATTCTGGTTCGTAGTCGCATATATCAAATCAAAAGCAGCTTTAACGATTTTATATGCTTTCTGTTTCTTACCCGTGCTCCTCTTTGTCCTCATTAACTTGTTGATGAGTCGCTCAACCACGCAAACTTTTGCTTGCTCGAACTGCTGTTTCGCATGCCGTCCTCCGCTGTGCAGTGCCGATACCGGTTGTAAACTGGTGTGCCGCTCCACCCCTATGTCTGCTACTGTTACTTCTTTAATGTCCCATTTATCAAAGATCATATCAAATGGCATTTACCTCAGTACCTTCTCCTTCCTGCCTTTTATCAATTCATGTAGTGAGATGTCGGTTACCGCCAATACCTTGAATCGAACACCTGACAGGTCGCCGTAGGACCTGCCCTTCCTTCCGCCCATTCCTACTATCAATACCTCATCATGCTCGTCTATAAACTTTATAGCACCGTCACCGGGGCAAAACGCAGTTACCTGCTTACCGTTCTTTACCAGCTGGACACGAACACATTTCCTTATCGCGGAGTTCGGTTGTTTCGCTTCTATTCCCACCTTCTCCAGGACAATCGCCCGCCCCATATGTGCACCTTCCAGCGGATCTGCCTTTCTAGCAGAGCGCAGTACCCTCCGTACATAGTTCATATCACTTCGCCTGAATTTCTTCCTCTTATCCTTCGCCTTCCGTGCCGCGTATATCCCTTTTCCCATTGTTCCTGAAACTTTACCTGTTGATATAAAAGTACTTAATCCATAAAGCTTTACGCTCGGAAATATCGCCCTTATTTGATGATCACATCGTCTATATCTTGATTCCTTCTCACCAATAATTTCACCTTCTTTATCTTCTCCCCGCCCTTCCCGATTGCTATGCCCTTGTCTTTATTCTGAACCACGACGTAAACCAGACTCCTGTCATCTTTCGTCTGCAACTCCACGCTCTTCACCGCAACCGGCCGGAACAGATTCTCTATGAATTCTTTTATATCCGGTGAGTGTTCTATAACCTCCACGTCCTTCCTTAGCTGCTTTTTTACCTTGTTTATGTTAGAGCCACCTTTGCCTATGGCTAATCCCATGTCTCCTTTCTTTATCACCAGTATCACTTTATTCGCTGCGCTATCCACGACACAATCCCGGACTCCTGCTCCCGTAAGCTGCTCAAATATGCCTATACAACGTATCCCTTCAGTGTCCAGCTTCACAGTCATTTGCAATCACCTTTTTCCCCTCTTCATTAAATCCGTTTTTATCATGATTCTTCATCAGAATGCAGGATTGGGGGTAGAAGCCGTAAAATCTCCGACTCACCGACGTTTATAATGCATAGAGAAGCAATAGAATACGGTTTACTACATGCAAGTCCGAGTTCCGTGCTATTTGCAGGATAGACATAAAGGGGGACATCCTCCTCTTTACACAACGCACTAAACTCCTCTTTTAGCCTTTCAGGACAGTTAGAGGCATGAATAACCAGTTTCGCACCTGCGCCCATGAGCGTTCTCAGCGTCTCCCGTGCCCCGATCACTACTTTACCGCTATTCACCACCTTTTGCAATTCCCTGTTCACATCTGATAGTTCATCTGAATTCCTTTTTGCTTTTGTCATTTTGGCATCGCTCCATAGTTCTTTGCTACTAACTCCACCGAGCCCGTGCCCAACCTTATAGGCTGCCCGACGATCACATTTTCCGTCACGCCTTTCAGTTCATCCGTTTCGCCATGTATAGCTGCCTCCAGCAGATTATCCACCGTGACTTCAAAAGCCGCTCTTGAGAGTACCGATGCTTTCTCTCCCGCTAACCCATGCCGACCTATCGACTTCACTCCCCCATCCATTGTCATCGCATCTGCAATTAACGTTACATGACGTGCATCCACATCCAACCCTTGCTCATCCAGTGTGTTCATCATCTCATCTATTATCGCATTACGTGCTGCTTCTATGCCCAGAACATCTGCTATCTCTGTGATGTTATTCGTCGTTGTTCTACGGGCATCCACACCTTCGACCTTCAATACCTTCTCCAATGCTGAGCCCTCCGTGTACAGCATGTATTCACCTTCCGGAATCTTCCGCACTATCGCCCTCTTTATCCCTTCTATCCCCTTCACAAGAATGTTCGAGACCTTATTCTCAAGTCGCAGCAGCTCATGATAGGTCAGAATCGTCGGCTGGATTTTTAATTTGCCATCCTCCAGCTCTTCTACATGTACATCCATGCCCCTTATCTTCTCTTCTATCTCCTCTTTTTGGATACCTCGCCGCGCCAGTTCCTCGAGAGTCAGCGAAAGCCAGATGCACATCTCCTCTATTGATGATTCAATTTTGCTCAGTTGCTTATCGTTTATATGCGTCTCTTCTATCTCCATTGCTAACTCCACTGCCTTAGACCTATCGAATGCGTACTCTTCCTCCAGCATTACCTTCATTGCAGGCGTGGACGGCTTCTTTCTCGCATCTACTAACTCGATTATCCGTGGTAATCCAAGCGTGATGTATATAGCACCCACACCGGCATAATGGAAAGTCCGAAGTGTCATCTGTGTTCCCGGCTCGCCAATGGACTGAGCTGCTACTATGCCCACCGCTTCCCGCGGGTCTACTTTCGCTTTTTTATAGCTGTTTTCCACCCGTTTTAGAACCGCGTCCATGTTTGCCTCGTTTAGCTGCAACCTTACAGCTCTTAACTTCCGCTTTAATTCGTCCTTTATCTTCACAGGTATCTGTCGTTCATTCACCTTTGCCTCTATATCACAAAGTTTTATCTCTCCTGCCTCCTTCCTGCCCAGCATCCTTAGTATGTCACCCGTGCCTGCCTCTTCTGCCTCAAGCTCTAATAAGTCATCACGACTGACGGTTAACTCAGTCAGGTAAAAAAAAGCGTCCTGTATCTGTTCCACTGTTTCCTTGTCTATCCCCAAACGCACCAGCTCTTTTGCCTCTTCTTCCTTCTCCGCTACTGTCCTTATCACAGACATGCGCACTTACCTCTGCTCTCCTACTTCAGCTCTTATTATCTCGTTTATATCTACCACTTTTCCGCCTTCGCTCTTTGATGGGTCAACGCCATCTTCACCATATTCAAATTGTACGATGGTATCCCTTGTTTCCCGGACCGTTCCATCATGCTTCACCTCGAGGTCCTGTAAAGCGTTAATGAGCCGCCTCTGGAAGTATCCACTCTGGGATGTGCGTACGGCTGTGTCCACCAATGCTTCCCTACCACCAACGGCATGGAAGAAGTACTCTGTTGGCGATAGCCCATCTTTGAATGACGCCTTCACGAAACCACGTGCATCCGCACTCCGATCTCCGGGTTTAAAATGTGGCAATGTTCTCTGCTGGTAGCCGCGCCTTATCCGTTCTCCACGGACCGATTGCTGGCCAACACAGGCAGCCATTTGTGTTAAATTGAGCATAGAGCCGCGAGCACCTGATTTCGCCATGAGCACGCCCGGGTTCTCTATGCCCAGATACAGCTCTGCTATGTCACCTGCTTCATCTCTTGCACGACCCAGTTTCTCCATTATCAACAGCTCCAGAGTTTCCTCCAATGACCGCCCGGGTAATGATTCCAGCTCTCCTGCCTCGTACGCCTTTATCAATTTATCCACTTCCCTCTCCGCGTCATGCACCACTTCTTCGCTTATCTGCTTCTTACCTTCCTTTGATATATCCTCATCGCTTATTCCAAAGCTGAAACCGCATTGCAAAATATAATTGATTGCGAGTCGGGAGACATTATTTATGAACTCTTTGGCTGCTAACTCACCGTAGTGTCTGTAGATTCGGTCTATTATTAGTCCTTTGAACGAGCCTATCGCGGCTTCATCTATTACACCGCTTATCAATTTCCCGTCACGTATCAAAACATACGCCTCACGGGGACAGCTCTCCCCCTCACACGCTAAACCTTTCTCGATGCACTTCTCGCACACCGTACCCCGGAATTGTAAATCCATACCATCTGGTAAGATCATACTGAAGATCTGCTTATTGGTCCAATACGGGGCTTCTTCGTAAGTGCTTGAAGTAGAAGTCCCTTCGGGCTCGCCCAAATCATCAATCTCTATATTCTCCAGTATATCCAGCACGGTTCCCTTCTCAAACCTCTTCTCCCCTCTTGTAAGTAAGAAGATGCCCGTGATGTAATCGTGAATGCCACCTATAATCGGTCTCCCAAATCTGGGCGATATGATGTTTCGCTGCACTGCCATCAGAATCTTCGCCTCTGCTCGCGCTTCCTCAGTCTGCAATACGTGCATGTTCATTTCGTCACCGTCATAATCGGCATTGTAAGGAGGGCATACGGAAGGATTCAACCGGAACGTCTTTCCTGACATCACACGCACATAATGCGCCATTATGCTTAATCTATGCAGAGATGGCTGCCTGTTGAACAACACGATGTCACCATCTACCAGATGCCGTTCCACCTTCCATCCTACGTCTAACTCTTTGGATAACGCTTCATGATTGATGTCAGTCACTTTTACCTTCTTACCGTCAGTTCGCCGCACATAATTCGCGCCGGGATGTGTCCTGCCCCTCCTCACGGTTGCCCTCATTAATTCGAGGTTTCGCTCTGTTACATTAACTGTGATGGTCAACTCTTTTGCTATGGCATCCGGTACCCCCACGTCACCTATATCTATATCCGGGTCAGGAGATATGACCGTTCGAGCGGAGAAATTCACACGTTTACCAGATAACGACCCTCTGAATCGTCCCTCCTTCCCCTTTAACCGTTGTGCCATTGTCTTAAGAGGTCTGCCACTTCGGTGTCGCGCCGGCGGCACCCCGGCAATGTCGTTATCGAAGTAGGTACTCACATGGTACTGAAGAAGCTCCCAAAGGTCTTCTATTATCAACTGCGGTGCACCCGCATCCCGATTTTCCATAAACCGCTGGTTTATCCTTATTATGTCCACCAATTTATGTGTGAGGTCATCTTCGCTTCGTTGTCCACTCTCTAATGTGATGGACGGTCTTGCGGTTACCGGCGGCACGGGCAGTACGGTAAGGACCACCCATTCGGGTCTTGCACTTTCTGCATCCATACCTAAAATGGCAAGGTCATCGTCTGGTATCCGTTCAAGTCGCTCTCGCACGTCTGTGGGCATCAATCTACGCTCATTCCCTTCTTCATCTATTTCCCGGTAAGTAGTAGGTTTATCGTACTTTATCTGCCTCACACGCTCACCACAGTAAATATTCAAGAGTCCCCCCTCTCTTTTCAGAATATATATCTTATCCTCATCTGTTAGTTCCCAGTTATAGTTGTATACGTTCAGCTGACCCGTCTCCTTCTTCACCGGCAGCTCATAGGAAACGCCATCTTCAAGTTCTACTCTTATTCTATCCCGTTTCGCACTGATCGTAATTTCAATCGTTTTCTTACCTGCGGAGACCGATAACTGCTTGCCCTTCTGCGATTTAGTGATGTCCGCATTTTTCACCCATGTAACGCCAAAGTTATCCATCAGGAATGCTCGTAACCGGTCACTATCGCTGCCCGGTACTTCACGCCAGTTAAACAGGCATTTTGTATCTATGCCTCTCTTAAGATCCGCATTTTTAGATATGGAATAACCTCGCTCTTCTATCCTCTCTCTCAATTCAGGAGGGATCTCGCACATATTCATGCCCTCTTCTAAACCTTCTGCATCTATCCCAAAATATTCGCCGCAATGCGTGCATACCGCTTTCTTCGCCGCCTCTTTGAATATACGCTTCACCACATCGTCTATATCCACTTGCTTCTCTTTTTGCTGCTCTAATTCTTCTAAAAATAGTCTACTCTCTTCTTCGTCCAGCAATACCCTGCCACATTTACGGCATGTCGCATTTAGTATCAGGTATACCAATTTAGCATATCCTATGTGTATGACGGGCGCAGCAAGCTCAATATACCCGAAATGCCCGGGACAGTCACCCATTCGACCACCACAGGTCTTACATCTCAGACCCGGATCTATCACACCTAACCGCTGATTCACCAAGCCCAACTCTATCGGAAAACCGTCTTCGCCATAGGTATCCGCGGTTATTACATTCGCAGCACTCATCTTCCTTATCTCTTTCGGTGATAACAGTCCGAATTTTATCCCTTTTATCTTCTTCGTCCTCATCTCAAACCGTCTCCTCCAGCAATAATCGTGGTGCGATGCACATCACTTTCATCTCATCCAATAGTAACTTGAACGCATAGCTCATCTCCACCGGATATATGTCCGTATCAGAACCACAATTTGGGCAGTGCGCAGACCCCGTTTTACTGTCAAGGCTTGCAATCATTCCACAGGTTCCACATACCAACTCAACCACCCTATCCGATTCATCCAGCAGTCTATCCTTCAACGAAATTGCCGCGCCATAACCTATAAGAACGTCTCG
The DNA here is from genome assembly GCA_049287525.1 of Halobacteriota archaeon. GTDB lineage: Archaea > Halobacteriota > Syntropharchaeia > Alkanophagales > Methanospirareceae > QENJ01. The sequence goes on from JBAQFZ010000008.1 coordinate 17,066, forward strand.
TTCCATCTCTCCAAACCGGAGTCCACCCTCTCTTGATTTACCTTCCGTCGGTTGCCTCGTTAATATTTGCACGGGGCCTCTCGCCCTCGCGTGCATCTTACCCGATACCAGGTGATATAACTTCTGATAATACACGACACCAATGAAGACCTCCGCCGCTAGTATCTCCCCGGTTTTCGCATTTCGCATCACTTCTCTGCCTGTATGTGAGAACCCGGAGCGCTCAAGTCCTGCTCTCAAGTCTTCCTCTTTCTCACCCGAAAAAGCCGTACCGTCTATGTACCGCCCCTCTATTGCACCCACTTTACCGCCTATCATCTCCAGCACGTGCCCCACAGTCATCCGTGAAGGAATAGCATGAGGATTTATTATCATATCCGGGATGATTCCGTCTTCTGTGAATGGCATATCCTCGGGAGGCACGATTAAACCCACCACCCCCTTCTGTCCATGCCGGGATGCGAACTTATCCCCAATTTCCGGAATCTTCTGGTCCCGGACGCAGATTTTAGCTAAACGCCTATTGCTACTCGATTCCATCACCACGACAGAATCTACTATCCCCTGTTCGTTAGACCGGGTACAGACAGAGGTGTCCCGCCGTTCTAAAGGGCTTAAAAGTTCCGTTGTGGTCTCTTCTAAAAATCGCGGCGGGCTCGTTTTCCCGATTAACACAGCAGAAGGTGATACTTCTACTTCTGAATTTATTATACCGTCCTCATCAAGCCAAATATATGCATCGTGACTCCGCACACCTACTATTTCCGTATCCGGTATCTCAAACCTGTCCTCTTCACCACCCGGGTACCTTCTCTCTTCGCCCTCATAGGTTCTAAAGAAATGACTCCTTACTAATCCCCGGTTTATTGCAGCACGGTTTAAAATAAGGGCATCCTCCATGTTATATCCGCCATAGCTCAAAACAGCAACGACAAAATTTTGCCCCGCAGGCCTTTTGCCATGTAAGATAAGGTCGGAGGTCCTTGTTTTTACCATTGGCTTCTGTGGATTGTGCAGGATATGAATGCGGGTATCGGCACGCGCTTTATAATTCGCAGTGGAGAGACCTAAGGATTGCTTCAGCATGGCACTGCCCATGGTGTTACGAGGTGACGAATTGTGGTCGGGATAAGGAATCAAACCTGCAACTATGCCTAAAATCAAAGACGGGTCCACTTCCAGATGCGTATATTCTTTGCCCTTGATCCCTATCAAATCTGACTCGTTCATTGCTATCAGCGCATTCTCCTCCTCTTCGGCATCCAGATACTCTATCGCGCCCCCCCTCACCAGATTGTCAAACACTATCTCCCCCGTTCGTAGCTTTTCTACGTGTGACTCCAGGACCAGGGGTTTACTATTTTCCACGATTATCACAGGTCGCCTTGCCCTTCCACGGTCAGAGTTTATTATTATATCCTTTCTGTCGCGGTAATAGGCGATATTCACCTGATTTGATATTTCACCCGCTCTTCTCATGCTCCGTACTGATTCCACAAAATCCTCAGGATCCGTGGAGAAACCGATAAAAATGCCATTCACAAATATACGGGTCCTTACTTTTGCATCTATCTCCAGTGAGCGGGCAGGCGGTACAATATCGAGCGCATATAATGCGCTTTTAAAACTTTCCGGTTCCACACCCACGGTTATTTCTACCATCTGCGAAAAATTCTTCACCAGGCCACAATTAGGACCTTCTGGTGTCTCTGTTGGGCAAAATTTACCCCATTGCGTGGGATGCAGATCACGAGCTTCAAAATGTGGCTGAGCACGGGATAAGGGCGAAATTATCCGTCTCAAATGGCTTACCGTAGCGATATAATTGCTTCGTTCCAGCAACTGAGAAACGCCTGCCCTACCGCCCACCCAATTACCGGTTGCCAGCGCATGCAACAATCGTTCTGTGAGTACATCAGATCGAATTGCGGTGGAAATTTTCAGTTCCCGACTTCGTATATTTGTACGTTCCAACTGATACCGCATATCCTTCATCAATTTGCTAAATGATACCCTGAAAAGGTCTTCCATCAGGTCACCCGCTAGTTTTAGCCGTTTATTCGCGTAATGGTCTTTGTCATCCTCGCTTCTTCTGCCCAAAGTGAGTTCATAGCATGCTTCCACCATTCTACCGATGAAATGAGCCTTTGCAATCCGGTCATCAAGATGCGGGAGGAAATAGCGGTCAAGGATATAATTTACACGTCGCTCCCTGTACTCACGAGCTTGTGCAGGTGCTATTTTTCGTGCCAGTGCATCTATCGCTTCTTCTTTCGTCTTCACCTCGCACTCTTCTATATTCTCGCGGATGTATTTCGTGATCTCCGGGTCGTCAGAGACCGCTCTTAGGATTGCTTCGTCATTCTCGAGCCCCTGAGCACGCATGAGCGTTACAAAATCTATTTTCCGGGATACTGCCGGGAAAGAGACCTCAAGTAGCCCCTTCTTACTTATCTCTACCCTGATTGGAACCCGGAATCCGTGTTTAAGCGAAAATACCTTTGACACTACGTTTTTACTACCGTACTTCTCCTCAAAGTTGACAAATATCCGGTTCGGCGCGAGATCTTCTAACGTGATTATCACGTGCTCTGAACCGTTTATGATGAAATAACCACCCGAGTCAAGCGGGTCTTCACCTACCTTTTCCCGCTCTTCATCTGTGAGCCCATAAAGGTTACAATTTTTTGATTTCAACATAATGGGCATCGAACCAATTTCAACATCTTTCCCTTCCCCTTCCGCCTCCTCTTCATCGTTCTCGTACTTCTTTATCAATTGCATCCCCAGATACACGGGTGCGGCATAGTTTAGATTACGCAATCTCGCTTGTGCTGGAGAGATTGTCTCGTAAGAACCGTCTGCTTCCATCGCCTTCGGAGTCCCCACGCTTATCTTACCAAACTTCACACCTAATTTGTACTTCCCGTTATCGCCTTCCCCGCTGATGGACGTTTCTATATATGGCTGTTCATTCACTATTTTCTGCAAGCCTTCTTCAAGGAAGTAATTAAAAGAGTCAATCTGGTGTTGTGCTATTTTTTCCCTTTTAAAATACGCCCCTGCAAGAACACTCCTGTCTAACATATATATCACAACTCGCCTTTACTTTACCACCAACCGGTAAGATACAGCTCTCCCCGCCGTCCTGCTACGCCTCATTATCTTCACCACACCCCCTTCCTCTACTTTTATCTCCTTTATAACCGGGTCGGTAGATTTGATTTTGGGGAGTTGTTCCTTCCTTATCTTATACACGTTTAAAAGCTCTTTTAGTTCCTCGTCGCTGATTTTCTCGTGTACCGGCACTAACTCGTGCTCGAGTATTGTGACATTCCTACGCTTCTTTCTTTCCTTCTGCTTCTCCATTTGTTTTTTACCCGGATTGAATAACGAGCTCGACGGGATTTGAACCCGTGACCGACGGGTTAAAAGCCCGCTGCTCTACCGTTCTGAGCTACGAGCCCCCTGAGATACGTATCTCCACAACATCTCAAGAGCGGCATTCGCTGCATTTCGCTTGTTCCCTTCCCTATTCTCATGGAAGATATATTTCTCATAATGGTCGTAATCCCTTGTAGCCAATGCTATATAAACTAACCCAACGGGTTTGTCCGGCGTTCCCCCTGTGGGTCCCGCGATACCAGTAGTTGCGAGTCCCACATCACTGCACAGCAGTTCTCTTGCCCCCTTCGCCATCGCCATCGCACATTCGGCACTTACCGCACCTTTCACCTCCAATATCTCCTTAGTGACGTGCAACACCTTCTCTTTTACCTCGTTAGAATAAGCGATTACACCGCCTTTATAATAGTCTGAACTCCCGGAGATGTTCGTTATTCGATGTGAGATCAGTCCGCCGGTGCAAGATTCCGCCGTGACGATACTGATTCCGCTTTCCCTCAGTGCATTACCGATTTCTTCTTCTCGCATCGCTCTTTGTGCACCTTCCTTCTTTTAATATAGATGAGATGAATATTGTTAATATCAAGCCTTATTTCTCTATGCTGTATCGCACTTTCACTGCCACGCCCTGTTCAAATATTTTCATCTCTGCCGCGGATAACATGGCTTTTCCTGTTGCAAGTAGTCTATCGTCTTCATCTACCAGTATAACCTCTTCATAAGCCCTTATCTCTGTGTCAGCATCTATCACGTGTTTACAAAATGCTGTGCCGCCTTTTACGATATATTCGCTACTCTCTGCATTCATCACCACCCGTAGGCGTGGATATTTAAAAAAGCGGCGCAATCGCTCTGCCCCTTCCATGCTCAACGTGAGCAAACCGTCAAAGCTCCTCAGTGTCGCTATGCGGTGCCCGTTATCTGTTATCTGCGCGATTCTTTTCGTCTTTGATAGTATGAACTCTACACCTCGGGGGAACAAGACCGCACCTGCTCCTGCGCCAAATTGGTAATCAGCTATGGTTATTGCTTTTTTATGTAGGGCATTTCTTTCGTGAGACGGCATAGTTCATTATTATAAACAGATACTTAAAACATCTCTTCTACTGAATTTTTGATGACAATGACAATGACAATGATGAGGAGGAGGCGGAGGCGGCGGATCATGGATATTGCATTACAGCGAATAGAACGGTTGTTAGAGCTTGCAGTGAGAGATGCGAAGGTGGGGAAGGAAAAGCGAAGTGAGAGGTACGTTGATTTAGCACGCAAAATGGGAATGCGGCACCGGGTGCGAATTCCACCGGATTTGAAAAGGAGAATCTGCAAAGGCTGTCACGGTATCTTAATACCAGGCAGAAATGCACGTGTTCGTCTCCGGGGCGATTATATCGCGACCACCTGTCTGAGGTGTGGAAGGCAAATGCGACAGCCCTATAAAGCGGGTCATCCACCTTCGCCGCGGCAGAGCGGAAAGGCATGAACGACGCCTTAGAAATAGAAATCTTTTACATACTCTGGCTTCCTTGCCAATACGTCACGAATACTTACTATACCTGTGAGCACACCGTTTTCCACCACGGGTAGCCTTTTTATGCGCTTCTTCGCAGCAAGTTTGCATGCCTCGTCTACTGATGCGTCCGGCTCGATGGTATGTAACGGATAAGCCATTATCTCTTTCGCTTTCACATTGCTCGCTCTTCTATCCTTCAATAGCACTTTTAATGCTATGTCTCTCTCTGTAATAATTCCCACGGGTCTTCCTTCCTTCGTAATCACCACGCTCCCTATCCCCAGCTCTTCCATATCTTCCGCGATCTTAGTAACCATCGTGTCCTCATCTTCTGCAATGATTGGCCGGCTCATTATATCCCGTACTTTCATCTTTTCCTTACCACCTATCTCATTATTAACTATTTTAACTATTAGCAACAGCAAAAACAAAAACAAAAATAAAAAAAGGAGAAAGAGAGAGAGGTTTCCACCTTATCTCTCAAATGCAACCCATGTTTCCGTTGTTGCGACATTCCTGCTCTGGTGAAGGAAATCTATTATCACCTGTGGGTCTTCTGCTTCGTAAATCCATATCGCATCATACCTGCCCAGCGTATGATACACCCGCAGGAACTTGATGCCCTCAGGTGGCTTAGCAAGTATTTTGTCGCCGAAATCCCTTGCATCCTTCACCATACCGGGATTTACTTTCACGCATGTTATGAACAACATCTGTTTACATCGCCTCCTTACCAGTAGCATAATAATTGCAGGATATATAAATAACTTTCTGATGACGCCTGGAAGTATTGTGAAATCAAAGTGTATGTAAACAGAACAGAGAAGAACCTACCGGAATCTACTCATATAACGATGCTCCACACATTTCTTCAAGCGGTATGCGCCGATGGTAAATATTTTCCCTGCAAAATATATCACTGCTTTATTATCCCCCAGAGATATTAACGCCCCTGGGTTCTGTACCGTGTTCTTTGGTCTGTATATCTTCAATCGTTCACCTTTTATCGTTCTTAATATATTCACTGCCGCTACTTTCCCCTGTCCTTCCGCCTCCTCGACATTTTGCCCTGAACGTCCTCGATCGCACAGAAAATATGCTGTATCGCCAACCGCAAATACGCCCTCCCGTCCCGGTACGCGAAGAAAGGAGTCCACTTTTATACAGCCCTTTACCCCTGGCAGATTGAGTTTCGGCAGGAGGGCGGTGGGTTTTACCCCGGCAGTCCATATGATTATATCGTATGGGTGTTTCCGTCCATCTGAAAATATTATCGCCGTCTCTCCTACTTCTTGCACCGCCGTTCCCGTAAGTATCTCAACACCGCCTTTAGAAAGGATTTTTTGTACATAGTTAGCCAAATTCTCGCATGGGAAAGCAGGTAAGACTCGCGGCATCATCTCCACGAGACTTAATCTTGCTGATGCACCTCTAGCATTGAAATAATCAACCAATTCACCGGTAACTTCTACTCCCGTCAACCCCGCACCTATAACCGATACGTTGACCTTCTTTGAACAGTTGAGTTTATCAAGCGCTTCTTTTGTCTTCAACGCACCCTCTAAGGTATTGATGGAGTATGAGCGTTCCTCCGCATGGGGAATACCCAAAAAAGTCGGCTCAACACCGAGAGATAGTACGAGATAATCATAAGAGATGTCTCCTGCGTCCCCAGCAGTCTTCACTATTTTACTCGTGAAATCAATGGATACAACTTCTTGATTTATGAATTTCGCACCTATCTTCGCGGCATATTTATTTAAAGCCGCGGATATACCGGCTGGTCTGACCTTGCCACTCAATATCTCTGGAAGTGCCGCCAAGTATTCAAATCTCGCCCGGCGGTCTATCATAGAAATATCGAGCTCTTTTGTGCGTTTCCGTAACGCCCTTACGACTTCTAGACCGGCAAAGCCACAGCCTATCACGACAACTTTCATTCTACCACAGGATGTAGCGCAATTAACTTCTTACAGTACCTTTCTCATCAGAATCGCACCTTCACCGTCTTTGTAATAAAACGGGATAAACCCAACCTCCTGAAAGCCCGTACTTCTATATAATCGCTGTGCTATCTGGTTCCTTGCCCGCACCTCCAGTCGCACAAACCCTACCTTTCGCTTCCTCAGCGTATTAAAAGCCGCTTTTAATAACACTCGTCCCACACCCTGGCCTCTATATCTCGAATCCACCGCAAGTGCAAATATCCGCCCATCGCCCTCCTCCGTTAATACCAGAACCACGAACCCTATCACACTTTCATCTTTCTCTACCACCAGGAAACCCCCGTGCCATTCTTCATATAACTCCAGATACAATGCCGAATCGCCATCCAGCAATGATTCTTCTTCTATCTCCATCACTCTTCTGATGTCTGGTAGTTCAAAAATCCGCATTTTTATCACGAGCCCTTTTGTCGTGCTAATCACCATCGGTTTCATATTTCTATTCTTTTATATCCTGGGATCAAGTATAATTTGTAGTTGTCATCTGGATATTTCATTCTTCTTGCTCCTCTTTAAGCGTATACCGGATCACGAGCTCGGCTATCTGCCTCATCATCTCCGCGTTTAAGCAGCAATCAGCGCTACGCCTCTTTCCCGCCCGCATACACCATTTATCTATCACTTCGTTCTCACGTTCCATGTCTGCAAGAGGCCTGTTCATCCTCACTTTCACGTCCTTTGCCTGTTGCGCATATCGCATCCTTTTTGACAGTAGATCCGCAATGGCATCGTCTATTTCATCTATCCTCTCCCTTATCTCTCTCAGTTCCTCTTCACCCGATGTCATCTCCCTCACATCACTTTTATACATAATGAGGCTAAAATAAGAACAGAGCATGATGTCGCTGCAAGATAACGAAGGCGAAGCAGAACAAAAGCCTCCGGATAGGTGGGAACGAACGGAGGTAAGCACAGGGATGAATAAGGGGAATAGAGGGCATAAGAAGTGCCGATGGGATAGAGCGGGTGATATAAATAGGTACAAATATGAGAATACGAGAGCGGGATATGGAGAAGAGAACCTTCAAGAGTCGTGTCTATTCCTTCTTCCAGAGCTTCTCCGATGTCTTCAGACAAGCGCCGTTTTCTCTGCTCTTTTGCGCGTTCACCGGTCTTCTGGCTGGAATTGCTTTGAGTGCGATGTCCGGTATGTTGCAACTGCTTCCCGGTCTAATGATCCTCATTCCCCCTGCGATTGGTATGCGTGGTAATGTATATAGCGCACTCGTATCCCGATTGGGCACATCCATGCACCTCGGTCTTTTCTCACCTACGCTAAAAAAAGGAGGTGTGTTGCAGCTGAATGCGCATGCGTCTTTAATATTAACACTCATCTTCTCCATTATTCTCGGCTTCTTAGCGAAATTAGTAGCAGAAGCGTTTGGAGTATTTAGTATTCCGCTTCACGAATTCATCCTCATTTCGGTAATCGGCGGTTTAATCTCCGGCATTGTGCTGCTCGGCATCTCTATTCTCGTATCTATTACCGGCTACAATAGAAATTGGAACATAGATAACGTGTCTTCGCCTATAATAACCTCCGCGGGTGACATGATTACCATACCGTCATTGTTCTTCGCTGCTAGCCTGATCTTAAAGCTAAACAAGCTCAAGTTCATGGGCTGGCTATCCCCGGTCACGCTATTATCTATTTTATTCATCTCGCTATATTGTGCCGTAAAAGTGCTGAAATCAAACAATGTGGAATTAAGACGTATCCTGTTCGAAAGCATCCCGATGCTTCTCATCTGTGGCACTCTCTCCACGTTCGCAGGGATAATACTGAATATGAAGCTGGAACAACTGATTGCTAACACTGCCATTTTAGTCATGGTCCCGCCTTTTTTGGGTGTGAATAACGGATTAGGTGGCATATTAAGTGCACGACTCTCTTCTATGCTTCATATCGGTACGGTAAATCCCCAAAAGTTCCCGGATAGGCGTGTATCTGCTAATTTTACCGTGATATATCTCCTTTCCTTACTCATATTTTCAGTTGTTGGCGGAATGTCTTACGTTGTGACTCTTCCTGCGGGCACACAGGGAGTATTAGAACTGTTAGCCCTATCCATTTTGGGCGGTGTATTATGCACCACCTTTCTCAACTTCGCATCCTATTACATTGCTATAATCTCCTTCAGGTTTGGATTGGACCCGGACAACGAAACTATTCCTCTGATAACCAGCTTGACCGACGTCGTAGGTGTTTTATGCCTCCTGTTTGCGATGATGGTGATTCTGTAACCCACCGGTTTTTCTTTTGATAATGCTTTTGCTTTGCTAATGTAATGGAACCGCGAAGTGGTACAAAAGAAGAGGTTTGTTTCAATGCAACTACCAACGAAATATAGTAGTGGCTGTAAGAGCATAGACGAGCTGTTAGGTGGTGGATTCGAGGCAGGCACTGTAACACAGTTGTACGGTGAGGCGGGTAGTGGAAAGACCAATATATGCCTCCAGGCAGCGATAGGCTGTGCAAAAAAGGGTAAGACTGTGATTTATATAGACAGTGAAGGCTTCTCACCGGAAAGGTTCATACAAATAGCACGCGCAGATCGCGAAGTAGAAGCAGTAGAACGCATAGCACGGCGGATTATGATATACGAACCACAGAGTTTCGAGCAGCAAATGTCGTGCATAAAAGAGATAGAGCAGGAGATAAAGGAGATGAAGGAGGTGGCACTCGTCATACTGGACTCAGCCACCCTATTTTATCGCTTAGAGCTGGACGATGAAAGAAGCATCTATTTGCGGCGTGTACTGGCGAACCAGATAATGAATCTGCTGGAACTCGCGCGCAATCATGACCTCGCGGTTATAATAACCAATCAGGTCTATACGGATATAGAGAATGGTAAATTACGCCCTTCTGGTGGCTATGCACTGGAGCATCTATCGAAGATAATCGTGCAGCTTGAGAAAGCGGCGGAAGGGCGGGGCAAAAGAAAAGCGGTCTTAAAGAAGCACAGGTCTATGCCCGAAGATACCTCATGCGTCTTCTTTATTACGGGTCATGGCGTGGAAGATAGAAGCTCATGAAAAATGATTGCTTGTTCAGGCACTTCTCTTCAATATTATTTCTCTGGTAAACCCTTCCTTTATTAAAGGCAGATTTTTTTTATGTTAAAACGGAAGAGAGGAAGGCGTGAAAAATGGTAGGAGAAGAGGAGATAAAGCTGGGGTTTGTCGTATCCGAGTTTCACCGGGACATCACGTACCAGATGGAGATACTGGGGCAAGAGCACGCGGATTTCCTGGGTGCGAACGTTTTCCGGACTCTATACGTTCCGGGAACTTTTGACATGCCGTTAGCCGTGAAGGAACTGCTATGCGATGAAGAAGTGGATGCCGTGGTTACATTGGGCTGTATAATAGAAGGAGCAACGAAACATGACGAGATAATAGCGGCACAGTTCACGAGAAAGATAATGGACCTTTCACTGGAGTACAAAAAACCCGTGGCTCTGGGTGTATCCGGACCCGGGATGACCCGGTTAGAAGCCCAGGAACGTGTAGATTATGCAAAAAGGGCGGTAGAATCGGCAGTGAAGATGGTGAAGCGAATGAGGGAGATCAAATAAACAGTTCGGAGCAGGTTGGTTTTTTGCACCACCTGAGTTCTTTCGTTCTTATGTAGCCTCAGAACTCCATATAAATAGAATGGAAACGATAAAATCTATATTGATTGCAGCTAGTTTATTATTCCTGGTGGTTGTAGCAGGGACAGTTGGCTTCTGGTATCTCGAAGGACTCCCTCTCTTCGATGCTTTATACTTAACTATCACTACCGTTACCACGGTGGGATACGGCGATATCGTGCCGGAGACACAGGGCGGTAAAATATTCACGGTGGTATTGGTCATAGCAGGCACTGGCATAACCTTATATGCGCTAGTTGAGATAATGGGAGCAGTATTAGAAGGAAGATTAAGCAAAGCTTTTGGTCTCGCGAGGGTAAAGAGAAGCGTGGCGAAGATGAAGAACCATAAGATAATATGTGGCGGTGGACGTACCGGGAACATAGTAGCAGATGAATTTAGAAGAGCGGGTTTGACGTTTGTGGTGATTGAGCACGACCCGGAGATAGCAAAAAAACTGAGGCGGGATGATAGATCCGTAATAGAAGGAGATGCCACAAGTGATGAGATCTTGATAGAAGCGGGTGTGGAACATGCTTCCGGACTGGTGTCCACGCTGCCTTCGGATTGTAGCAATTTATTGCTCTGTATTACGGCAAGAGACCTGAACAAGAATATAGAGTTAGTTGCACGAGCGAGTTCTAAAGAGGCTGCTAAGAGATTATACAGCATAGGCGTGAAAAAAGTGGTGATTGTGGAAGAAATAGGTGGTCGCAGGTTAGCAAAGAGCTTAACAAAGCCGGCAATCGAGGCTTTCCTGGATTTCGCAACGAAGACAGGTGAAGCCTCTTTGGAGAGTCTAAAAGTGGAGCACGGCACGAAGATTGCAAATAAGAAGATAAAAGACCTGAGGTTAAAGGAGAAGATAGGCGCGACTATTCTCGCTATCATACGGGATGATAAAGTCATATCGAACGTAGGGCCTGAGGACGAATTAAGAGAGGGCGATACCGTTGTGGTCATAGGAAAGAAAGAATCGGTCGAGAAGTTTGAGAAACTGGATTGATTCACTATGACAGACAAACCGTTACAAAGATACAATGCTGGTGTAGAGATAGGGGTAGGGATAGAGAGCGATTTCGAGCGTTTCGGGAATATCTATCCGCTTGCTGAAGCCACCTCCTCACCTCCTATTTCTTTCGGAACTCGGCGTAGCCACATTTGCCACATGAATACCGATCTTTATGTTCCGCTAAAAACACGCCGGCTCCACATCTTGGACATATCTTCCGCGTCCTGCGTACTTTCACTTCGCCTTTTTCTTCTATCACTTCATAAAGCTTATGTATCCCTGCCATAATCTCCTATTCCTCCTTGCCTGCGCCAAAATTACGCTCTATTATATGCTCTCGTTCTATCGCTTTTAACCTATCCTCCCTCTCATATACCTTTGCATACCCTACCGTCTCTCTCTTACCGAATTCCTGCCTCATCCAATCTATCACGAGCAGGTCGGAACCACACCGAAGCTCCTTTATTAAAACAGTTCGTGCTTCTTCTCTGCTCGGTGACGCCCCTCCCTCTTCCCCGTCTCCTTTGTACTTTAACCTGAAAAAAACTTCTCTACGCTTCAGTAATTCGTTATTCCACTCTTCTACGATTTCTATCTCCATTTTCCTTTACCTCACTTTCAATGCGTACCGCCCTTCTTTATTCAACTCTAATCTCTGCGCTATCTCCGAACTCGCGGCATCTACAATCACCACATAACCGTTCCAGTCTTTACTGATGGAATTAGAGCCACACTTGCAGACCGATTTACCTTCTTCTACTATCCGATGACAATCCCTACATGCCTTCTCCATTACTCCGCTTCCACTTTCTGTTCTCTCTCACGCTCTTCCTCTAACCATTCTATCTTTCCCAGCCCCGGCTGACGCATCGTCAGACCAATTTTGCTGTCTCCAGGGTCCCTATCGTTCAACGAAATCGCGACTATCCTGGTTCGCACACGATCTCCCTCTCCTAAAGTCCTATTAGTCTCCTTACTCACGAGTTTTGCGCCCTTTTCGTCATACGAGATGTATTCGTCTATTATCTGGCTGATATGCAGCAAGCCATCTAAAGGTCCTATCTCTACAAACGCGCCAAATTCCACTATCTCCACTATTTGCCCTTCCACTATCTCCTGCATCCGTGGTCTAAAGACGAGTACATCAAAGACCGTTTCGTAATAAACGCCACTATCTCCTATCATTATCCGCCCTTCTTTCGTATCCACAACATCCAGTATCGCAATGAACATACCTACCTTCTTATCCATTCGCCCTTCCAGCTTCTCCTGTAATATCTCTTTCACGGTAAGCTGCAGATTATCCCCCAATCTCTCCGCTGGCACCCTAACTACATCAATCGCTCTTATCTTTACGTACATCTATCTCCTTCTCCGCCTCTACTACATGTAACCTCGTGGCTATTATCGCATCCGGGTTCAGCGACATCGAGTCTATCCCACACTCGACCAGGAACTCTGCGAATTCCGGGAAATCACTCGGCGCCTGTCCACAAATCCCTATCTTCCTCTTCGGTTTGTGGTTGTGCGCTACATCTATGACATACTTTACCAATCGCTTCACCGCCTCGTTCCTTTCGTCGAATATGTGTGATACCAGGTCAGAATCACGGTCCAAACCCAGAGTCAATTGCGTTAAATCATTTGACCCTATGCTGAACCCATCAAACACATCCGCAAACTCATCTGCCATCACGACATTAGAGGGGATTTCGCACATCACGTACACTTCCAGCCCATTTTCACCCTGTTTCAAGCCGAACTCATCCATCGTTTCTATCACTTTTCTGCCCTCTTCTGGTGTTCTACAAAAGGGAATCATCACTTTTACGTTTGTCAGTCCCATCTCATCTCTGACCTTCTTTATCGCTGCGCATTCCAATCCAAATGCCGCCTTGAATTTATCATCATAATAGCGTGATGCTCCCCTCCACCCGAGCATCGGGTTACTTTCTTCCGGCTCGTAGAGATACCCACCGATTAAATTCCCATATTCGTTCGTCTTGAAGTCTGATAACCGCACAATCACTTCATTGGGATAGAATCCCGCTGCGATTCGCCCTATGCCCATTGCCAGATTGTCAACGAAGAATTGCACTTTATCCGTATACGTGCTACTTCTCGCATCTATCATCTTTATTACCCGCGCTATCTTCTTATCTTCGCGCGCGCTATTCTTTAGCTTATCATAATTTACGAGTGCCAGGGGATGGATGCCGATATAAGAATTGATAATAAATTCCTCACGGGCTAAACCCACGCCGTCATTCGGAATTTGACCATGAGAAAAGGCGTTCTCCGGTACACTCACATTCATCATTATCCGTGTGCGTGGTCTGGGAAGTTGGTCCAATAGCACCTTATTTAACCGGTACTTCAATTTGCCCTCATATACCCTCCCTATACCCTCAGAACAGTCTACTGTAACCTCTTTCACATCTTTTAACACCCTTGTTCCCTTTACGGAGCCAATAACACACGGTATTCCAAGTTCGCGTGAAATGATAGCGGCATGGCAGGTTCTTCCTCCTCTGTTCGTAACAAGCGCAGCAGCCATCTTCATTATCGGCTCCCAGTCAGGGTCCGTCATATCTGTCACCAGAACCTGTCCGGGCTCGAATTTATTGATTCCCCTGGCGTGCTCTATTACATTCACTCTACCCTGCCCGATTTTAGTACCAACCGCCTCACCCGTGACTAACAGCCGCCCTTCTTCTTTAAGCAAATCCCTGTCCTCTTCGAGCACGTAAGTCTCGAGTACGGCAACGTCCCGTTGTGAATGTACCGTTTCAGGTCTCGCCTGGACTATGAACAGTTCATTGGTTATGCCATCCTTCGCCCATTCGATGTCCATCGGCTTGCCATAATGGTCTTCTATAATGCACGTCCAGCGCGCGAGTGTAAGCACTTCCTCATCACTCAACACGAACGTTTCCCGCTCATCGGGCGTGACTTTTCTTTGCTTTGTTCCCACACCATTCTCTTTATAAATCAATTTCTTCCGCTTTGCGCCTACTATCTTCCCCACGAGCGGTTTAAATCCTGATTTTAACGTGGGCTTAAAGACAAAAAACTGGTCGGGATTTACCGTACCTTGCACGACATTCTCACCTAAGCCGTACGCACCGGTGATGTAAATAGCATCCTTAAATCCGGTTTCGGTATCTATGGAGAATATAACCCCCGCAGAGGCTAAATCGGAACGTACCATCTTTTGCACGCCAACAGAAAGGTACACGCTGAGATGATCAAATCCTTTGTCCACACGATAGGAAATCGCCCGATTTGTGAATAGAGAAGCAAAACATTCCATCACCTTCTCTATCAGTTCATCTTCGCCTCTTACATTTAAATACGTCTCTTGCTGACCTGCGAAACTCGCTGTCGGTAGATCCTCCGCGGTTGCACTGCTTCTCACTGCCACGTCCAC
The DNA here is from genome assembly GCA_049287525.1 of Halobacteriota archaeon. Classification (GTDB taxonomy): domain Archaea; phylum Halobacteriota; class Syntropharchaeia; order Alkanophagales; family Methanospirareceae; genus QENJ01. The sequence goes on from JBAQFZ010000008.1 coordinate 32,070, forward strand.
ATTTTCGCCATATCGCTTCTCCATCTCCCGGTATGCGGCTCTTATCTCCTCCTCAAGATCTGATGGACACGCGGCAGTCCTTATTAGCCGCCTTATTTTGCTGCCCCGTTTAGACAGGTTCGTCATGTCATGGGTGTCCAGATCCGCCAGCGTTTCTCTGATTTCTTCTACTATTCCTGCTTCTCTAATCAGATATTTATATGCTTCGGCGGTGATGGCAAACCCGGAAGGGACGCCCACGCCCTTTGCTTGCAGGGTCCTTATCATCTCACCGAGAGAAGCGTTTTTACCTCCAACCAATGCTATATCTTCTTTACCAACGGCATCAAACCATTTCACGAATTTCATGAGCTCTTCTCCCTATTTTTTACATCACACGCTGCGAGAAAGTTCATATTCATATAAATAGTATACATTTCACTATATATAAAAATAAGAGAGAATAAGAGAGAGGAATTAAAGCTACACTACACTACACTACAATGCAGCCAGGCATTTACGCAGCTCCGCATTCAGGGCACCAATCCCGGGAACCACAGCCCTTCCTCTTCAACCAGCCCGAACATCACGTTCATATTCTGGACTGCCTGCCCGGAACCACCTTTAACCAGATTGTCTATTGCTGAAGTCACCACGACCCGATTGCTATCTGGCTCTATGGCAAAATTGAGGTCACAAAAGTTAGTCCCTCGCACCGCGTTCAATGATGGCGCCCCCTTCCTGAGTCGTATAAACTTCTTACCTGCGTAAAATCGGAGGTATATCGCTTCGAGTTCTTCCGTTCGTTTAAACCCGCTTCCTTTTAAGAAGACATGTGCGGTGGTAAGTATACCTCTGATCGCAGGGATGACATGCGGAGTGAAACTCACCTTCATGCCCAGCTCATTCCTCATCTCGGCTACATGCCGATGCTCCGTTATTTGATATGGTATGATATTCTCCGCAAGATTAGGGAAGTGAGTCATTTCTGATGGTTCCGCACCCGCACCCGATATGCCTGACTTCGAATCGAATACTACCCCCTTCACCAGTCCCGTTTTCACCAGTGGGGCAACCGCAAGTATGGCACATGTGGGATAGCATCCGGGATTCGCAACCAGATGGGCTTCTGCCACTTCGGGATGCAGTTCCGTCAGTCCGTATACCGCTTCTCGCTCCTCTTTGTCCTTGTGTTTACGGTTGTATACACGTTCATATTCTTCTCTCTTCAGCCGGTAGTCCGCACTCAGGTCTATCACCTTCGCACCTCGTTCCATTAACTCCGGCACGTACTCCATTGCCGTTCCATGAGGCACCGCCACGAATACAATATCGCTTCTATCTGCTATCTCTCTCGTATCAACGTCTTCGTATTCGCATTCGATAAAAGGGAGAAGGTGTGGATACACATCGCATACTTTCTCGCCCTTGTATCTTCGGGACGTTACTACTGATATTTCTGCTTCAGGGTGCATCAGAAGCAGTCTTACTAACTCAATGCCTGTGTATCCAGTTCCGCCGATTATGCCCACTTTTATCATTTGACTCTAAAAACCTTCCCTACCCATTAATGCGTACGTAAAGTTTTTACCCTCTTCTACACCAGGTTGATTGAAAGCGTTCACATTTAACAATTCACCCATAACCGTGGTCACTACCTCATAGAAATACATTAATTCGCCGATAGTAAAAGCATTTATCTCAGGTAAAATTATCGTTTTATTCGGTCTCTTGTAATTAGTCAATGCCAATTGGGTTGCAATTTGCTCTGTTTTTATCAGTTCTGCCAAAGAATGCCCACCAAGATACTTCAATTCATTATATCCCGAGAACAGGAGAGGTATCGCTACTCCATACTCGTATTGCTCGATTTTAATAAAGGTAATATTTTTATCAAAAGGACCTTCATTAAATAATTGAAGCAAAGAGTGCTGGTCGGCAGCGCCAACAGCTTTCAATGGTGTACTTCCTGCATTAATTAGTTCGCCATCTCGTGATTTTTCCTTTCCCAGACTTTCTGCCCAGAGTTGTACGTACCAATTGACGATGTGACGGAGTTTACGTGAATATGGCATCAATACGGAGATGTTATACTTCTTCAGAGTTAATAATAGATATTCCAGAACGGCAAACAGATATGCCGGATTTTGCCACATATCTGATTGATTGCAAAGTTCAGCCATATAACGTGCTCCGGAAAGTAAATTCTTGACGTCTATTCCCAATACGGCAGCAGGAAATAAACCAACCGGCGAAAAGACTGAAAATCTGCCTCCCACGCGCTTTGGTATATCTAAACAGAGAAAATTTTCTTCTTTTGCTACTTTCCTGAGTGCTCCAGCTCCATCACCTGCTCCATCACCTTCATCTGTGGTGATAATAAAGTGCTCAGCATAATCGCTCCCCACGGATTTTTTTATCATCTCATAACAAATCATAAAATTAGCCGCTGGTTCTGGTGTCGCCCCGGATTTACTAACAATATTGATTAACGTTTTCTCCGGGTCAAGAACATCAATAAGACCCGCAGTTTCATCGGGGTCACAGTTATCTAGCGCGAAAAATCTTGGTCTCCCCCCCCTTTTTTCTTTTGGTAATAAATTATAATAAGGGTGGGATAATGCAGTATGTAAAGCAATACTGCCCCAGGTGGAGCCACCAATTCCGATAACTAAGAAATTTTCATATTTAAAAGCCTTTTCGTTTGCTAACGATATAATCCCATCCGCTACTTTTTCGTGGTACGGGAGGTCCATAAATTGCAATCTGCCTTCTTCTCTATCCCTTTTTAGTTTTTTAGCAATTACCTTGACTGTGTCTTCCATATTCTCTATCGCTTTAATCGCGATACCTCTTTCACTTCCTATACGGGATTCCATCACATTACTGAACTCCAGCTTTAATCTCATTCTGCCCTGCCAATCGTTGCTCTTCTCCATTTTTCACCTGACCTGATAAATAATGCTAATAAACTTACAACCCAACCGTTTTTGTAAAAGAAAAAACTTCTTGCACTGCACTGCACAACTCAACTATCATGAAACGAACCATGACGGTGATGAGTGCAATTTTAAAACACTGGACACTTAAAGCACTACCTCTTTCTCTGTTGCTTATTGCATCTCTCTTCTCGCGCCATCTCGCTCTCGTTTCCGCGATTATATTCACTCTTTTCGTCCCGGGCTACATAATAGTAGAGTATTACTTCAAAGACTTGAATATACAGGAGAAAATACTATTATACCTGCTACTCAGCGTGTTGATTTCTACACAACTTATTTACTGCCTCTCGCTTGCTTTTGGCTATTCCGGGCATACGATTCTGATTGCATTTGCCGTTTTGCTTGCTTCTCTTATCCTTATCCCTATCCCTATCCTTATTCTCAAGCATCACACGAAACGAGAACCCCAGAATTTACATCTACGCTCGCTGAAAGGTGTGCTGATAAGTGCCGTGATTGCGTTATTCGCTTTCTTCGTGCTCAGCCAAAGTGTCTGGGTCTGGTATCAGAACCGCATCATTTTGACTGGCTCTAACTGGCAAGATACGCCTATGCACTACGCGATAATCGAGAGCATAAATAACGGCAACTTTCCACCGCAGATGCCTTATTACGCGGGCGTTGAGATGCGCTACCATTACCTCGTGGATTTTCACACTGCGATTTTAGAAGAAGCTTTTGGTGCGTTCCTACCGCGTTTAATCGTGTTTACAAACGCATTTTTCGTGTTCCTCTTTGCGCTATCGCTATACGTGCTCGCATCGTATCTGAAGAACGAAAGAGCCGGTGTTTATACTGTACTGCTCGGAACGCTTGGTGCCGGTTTCTCGTACTTTCTCTTCTTCCACGCACTCTTCTCCGGGCGGGTTGAACTCACGACGAATTATGCGTATGAATATGGTAAGTTCTTCACCGTGCCCCCAATATTTGATAATTTATTACAGCAGCGTCCTCAGCTCATGGGACTGCCCACGCTAACTACTGCTCTTTATTTCTTCTACCGTGGTTCATCACGTTCACACGCAGGTAAGCGTGAAATAGCGCTAGCAGGCTTGTTAACGGGTCTATTGTTCCCTTTTCACATGCTCGCCTGCTTTTCCGCACTCCTGCTGTGCTCATTGCTGCTCTTAAAGAAGTTTTTATGCACCCGTTTAGAGAGCACGAGCACCAACTTTTATGAACTTTATTTCTTCGTATTCTCCCTGCCCCTTATCTTACCCCACCAGATTCCAATGTTTGTCGGGAACGGTCCGGGCGATAGCCTCATCGGACTAAACCTGCCATGGGCTTTTTATTTCGTAAAAGGCAGACCTCTTTTGTTTTATCTTGCCAATTTGGGCTTGCCCTTTTTACTCGCTATTGCCGGCTTCTTCAAGAAATCCGTACATCCACACAGCTTCTTTGTCTATTCATGGCTGTTCTTAATGCTTGCACTTCCGAACTCCATCTCTTTTACACCAAATGTCTGGGATATGTATAAGTTCTTTCACTATGCGTGGGTCGCAATTGCAATCGCTGCCGGCGGTTTTCTCGCGGATATTTCGCTTACCGGCATAATAAGAAGTCCAAGGCGCCGTAAGGTGTTAGTCACAGCCGCAATTACGCTGCTGCTCGTCTTTTCTATCTTCACTTCCGCGTTAGTGGCGACCTGGAATTTATCTACCCGCTATTCCTGCGCGGATGCCTGCGAATATGCGACTGGACTATGGGTACGCGAGAACATCCCGGAGCGGGCGGTATTCCTAACCTGGTACTCCATACATACGCCAGTGACCATGATAGGCGGGAGACTGAGGGTGCTTGGTTATGTAAATTGGGCTTATGGACATGGATTTGATATGTGGGGGCGTATGGCGGATGTAGAACGTGCGTACAGAGGTAATATCTCAGAAACACGGGACGTTATGCGTAAATATGATGCAAACTACGTGTATGTAGGAGAAGAAGAACTGAAGAACGCACCGGGGTGTCTCAATAAATTTGAACATTGTAAGCAGCTTGAGCTGGTTTACGAGGACCTTTCGGGGAAGAACTATATATTTAAAAGTAGAACTCAGACGAACGCCACAGATGCATCCACCCATTTCAATAACACATCCCATCTCCACACGAAATGTACCCGAAAAGTATATAATAGGTTAAAACAACCTGTAATTAGCATATAGAAACAACATCGGAGAAAAGGAGGATGAAATGAAGGGAAGAGCGATATTTATTGCAGCGATTTTAGTGGTATCTATTGTTGCTTTGACGGGTGTTGTGAGCAGCGTAGCAGCGACGGAAAAGATAGATTTGTTCCTGTTAATAGATGGATCTGGTAGTGTCGCGGCGGAGGACTATATAAATCAAACGAGCGGCTATGCCGCGGCTATTGATAATGAATCGATTGTTCCACAGGACGGCTCTGTCTCGATTTGCGTGATTATGTTCGGCTTTAAGCCGGGTGGTGTGTATAATCCTCAACTTATGCCTTATAATGTATATAATTACGCTAAGGTGATTGTTCCTTACACCACAATCACGAACGCAGCGGTGGCAAAAAGTGTTTCCGAAACGATAAGTAATACGAAGCAGCCGGGGGATGGGACACCAATAGAAGCGGCATTCCATGTAGCGATTGAGGAGTTAAAGAAAGCAGTCAAAGAGGGTAAAATTGAACTGAATAAATCTACACAAAAGATAGATATATCCTCAGATGGACGCCCAAACATGATGCACTTACGGGACTTCTATGGCAAATTTAGAGATGAAAAAGACAAAGAAGCGGTATACAAAGCGTTTGATGCGAGAACCGAAGCAATAGCGGCAGGATTTGACGAAATCAATGCGCTTGGTGTGGACCTCAAAGACACAACACGGTCTTATCCGTATAACCGTGAATTCCTGGAAGATATGGTTTTGCCACAGCCTTGTGACACAGAGCCGCCAGGCTTTTTCATGGAGACGAGCAGGGCGGATTTTCCGAAGACATTAAAAGAGAAGATAAAAATAGAATTACACCCATTTATCAGCGTCAATAAGAGTGTCAGTAAAATATTATGCAATCCCGGTGATGTACTGACCTATACGATAAATTATAGCAACACGAATAACGTAAACCTGACAGAAGTCGTTTTAACCGACCCGATTCCTGCTACTACTACTACTTTAGTCTCAGGAAGCATATCAAATGGGGGGACGGTATCGTTGGATGGCGTGATTACCTGGAACATAGGCGAGTTGCACGTAGGAAAAGCGGGCACGCAGTCGTTCCAGGTAAGGGTTCACGACCATCTCACAAACGGGACGATAATCACGAATACCGCCACGATAGCGAGCAATGAAACAGGACCGGTCAGCGACTCGGTGAACACGACTGTTATATCTCATCCACATATCAGCATCACTAAAAGCGTCGGTGAAATATTATGCAATCCCGGTGACGTGCTGCACTATACGATAAATTATAGCAACACGAATAACGTAAACCTGACAGAAGTCGTTTTAACCGACCCGATTCCTGCTACTACTACTTTAGTCTCAGGAAGCATATCAAATGGGGGGACGGTATCGTCGGATGGCGTGATTACCTGGAACATAGGCGAATTGCACGTAGGAGAATCGGGCATGCAGTCGTTCCGGGCAAGGGTTCACGACTCCCTCGCAAACGGGACGATAATCACGAATACCGCCACGATAGCGAGCAATGAAACAGGACCGGTCAGCGCCTCGGTGACCACGACTGTTATAGTGCCGAAAATTTTTGAACTATCAGCCTATAAGGCGGTTGATAAGATGTTTGCATCACCAAACGAGACGCTCTGCTACCAGATACAATACAAAAATACCGGAACGGAGACGCTCACGCACACTGAGGTAAAAGATACGATACCAGAGAACACCACTTACATAGCGGGAAGCATGGGTCTAAACGGTGAAGGTCTAACCGATGGAGCCGGTGATGACGCAGGAAGCTATTACGCAGGGAACAAGACGTTGATATGGGATATAGGTACATTGGAACCCGGTGAAGGCGGGGATGCGACCTTTAAAGTCACAATAAACGCATTTGTACCCGGAGGAACAATCATACGCAACACCGCTATCCTGACAACTAATGAGACATTACCTATTAATCGGACGGTAATAACAAAGGTCAGACCGCCGATACTACTACCAGTGCTGACGTCAGTGGGTATCGCGGTCTTGATCGGGCTGCTGAGTCTGGTTGCAATACGCGGTATGAGTGGAAGGCGAAGATAAATCGTCTTCCCTTTTTGCTTTTTCTTTTAATTTTTTATAGAATTTATGAGCGTGCAAGCAAAGGGGAAAGTGCGAAACGCACAGCGCAAGAAGAGGGTAGCGCAAAACACTGAGGGTAACGGTAAAAGCCATGCTAATTTATTAACCGCGGTATTGGAAAAAGCAAAAGAGAACGAGGAAGCGATAAAATACGTGGCGCGTTTCTTAGCTCTTTGTTTCGCGTTCTACATTGTCTATTATATCATAATAGTTAGCGACACTATGGTGATGGCTAATATGAGGCACGTTACCACCACAATTTTGGGTGCTATCTTCTCTTTAGCCGGGCTGAAAGTAGTAGAGAGGGCTGATGTGTTATCCATCAATGGCTTCTCAATGGAGATAATAGATGAATGCACCGCAGTTTTCTCCGCTATCGTTTATTGCTCCTGCGTATTAGCATATCCCGCAACGCTGAAGCAGAAAAGTCTTGGTATCCTCTTCGGCGTGCCAAGCCTGTATGCGATAAATATCCTTCGCATTTTCCTATTGGCTCTTGTTGGCATGCGCAATCCCGATATGTTTAAATTTATGCATGTGTATCTCTGGCAGGCGTCTTTTATCATATTCGTGGTCGTGCTCTTTCTGATATGGCTAAAGATGGGGGTGACAGATGGCGAAGGATAAGGGCAAGAAGGGGAAGCGGCTAACAGGTACAAAAAAGGTGGATAAGCCGGCGGCAAATGGTAAATGTGATATTTTAAGTTTGAGCAGGAATCAAATTTTATTGTTCCTGCTGGAGTTTCTGGTTGTCGCCGTGGTATTTTTAGCTGTCTGGTACTACGTCGGGGAGTTCTATCAGAGTGCTATTTTCTTCTTCGGGCGTCCCATTCTGCTTGCGATGGGCTGTCCTCCACTGCTCTTAGGTAGCTGTTTTTCTCATATCGCACAGGAAGGTGGATACCTTGTAAATTTCAATTTAGTGCCGTTCGTAGCATTAGCAATAGCAACGCCTGAGTTAATGCTGCGGAAGAGGCTTGAAATGCTTGCAATAGGCGTCCCGGTCCTATTTCTTCTGCATCTCCTCGACCTCATGGCGCATTTCCCTGCTGATATTTACGATTCCGCGCTTGCCGAGATGGTGGTGTATTCAATAGGAGTCAGCGATGTAGCGGTGCCGTTTATTATATGGTTTGCAATAGCTGTCTCGTTCCGCAGTGCGAAGAAAGTAATTGCTTAGCTTATTTCTTCTTTATTGCATCTAATAACCCATGAGCATAGTTTATACATCCAAAGGCAGTGAAGTAATCACCCTTATCAAGATAATACTTCGTATCCTCAAAGTATCCCTTAGCAAGCTCTACCACTTTCCCTGTCCTGTCATCGAGCGATAAAGAGCTCAGTTCTGTTATGCTCTTAACAAAAAGAGCGAGGTCCTTTTTTATCCTTTCCGCTTCTCTCATTTCTTTCGTAGCATGAATAAACTTATAATAGAACTAAGTTGATTATTACGACATTAGACAGAGAGGGGGTAAAAATGGTAGAACGACTAACAGAATCGGGGAAGATCTGGTATAATGGCAAGTTTGTGGATTGGAAAGACGCCACGGTGCACGTGCTCTCGCATGGTTTGCATTACGGGTCCGGTGTGTTCGAGGGGATAAGGTGCTATGCCACGGACAAGGGTTCGTTTATCTTCAGGCTAAAGGAACATGTGGACCGGATGTACCGGTCAGCGGAGTTGTACCAGTTGGAGATCCCGTATTCGAAGGCGGAGCTGACAGAAGCGATAAAAGGAACGATTCGTATAAACGAACTTGATGCGTGCTACATAAGGCCTATCGCGTTCTATGGTCTCCATCACTTAGGCGTGAATCCAGCCGGCTGCCCCGTGGATTGTGCAATTGCCGTATGGCGTTGGGGCGCTTATCTTGGTGCGGATGCGTTAGAGACCGGTATAAGATGTACAATCTCTTCATGGCGTAGAATAGACCCCCATACATTGCCTGTCACGTCAAAGGCAACGGGGCACTATCTGAATTCGATGTTAGCAGTGCGCGATGCGAAGGAACGCGGATTTGATGAGGCGATAATGCTTGACAATAACGGATATGTGGCAGAAGGTCCTGGCGAGAATATATTCACAGTTATAAATTCAACGCTATACACGCCCGGAGTAGAATCTTCTATTCTGCCTGGTATTACCCGGGCGTCTGTAATCGAGCTTGCACGTGATATGGGGTATGAGGTGGTAGAGAAGTCCATAACGAAGGAGGAGTTATTGTCTGCCGCGGAAGTTTTTTTCACGGGCACTGCGGCAGAGGTGTCGCCGATACGCGCGATAGACAATGTAACAATAGGAGCAGGTAAGCGAGGAGAAGTGACTGGCGCGATACAAAAGAAGTTCTTTGACGTGGTGAATGCGAAAGAGGCACGATATATGAACTGGCTGGTACGGGTGTAAAAGTCGTATTCGAATTCTTTTCCCGTATTTGTATAGCTACATAAAAAACCACAAGATTAACACAAGAAATTATAATTATTTTGGAATAAAGTAGCCAATAGTGTACTGAAACTATGTTAATTTTATTCTTTTTCTCGTGAAAATCTGTGTTAATCTGTGTCTGTCTATAATTTATTTTCTCTTCTGTTTATTCAAAGACAATTAGCCAGCCGGATAAAACTTCAAACGATAACCTCCTCCCCCAATCTCGTGTCATCCAGCTCCTTAGTCCACCTGTTGAAATCCAGCCAGAGTATTACAGTAATACAGGTGAGGATAAGAAGATAAATGGCAACGACTATAAGCGTATCCAGCATTAACCGTTGATAAACTCTGTTTATCTCAGGTTTAAGCCCTTTTATATCACCGAGCGCATTATCACGGTGTTTCTCATATAATTTCTCCGCGTGCTCATACGAATCCCGTGCTTTTATTATCTCCATAAATGCAGCGCCAAATAAGCTTGAAGAGGCGCTGCGGGCATTGTCAAGATACGACCTCGATGCCATTACATATTCTGATGCCCGTTCCATATCCCGTTTATACATCCGTTCATCACGTAGCGCCTCGAACTTCATCCGGCTTGCGTCACTGGGCATGCCACCCTCTCCGTATGAAGCCGAACTTATATACTCGTATTCTATCTTCACCTTTGTCACGTTCGTATTGGTAGCCATGTCCTTGAAGTATCTTCCTTCGTCCCGGTAAAATCGCTTAAGTGCACGCTCGGCAAGCATTGGTATTCCATTCCTTTCCGCGGTGGCGTAGCTATTGAGTTTGATTATGGATGTGTTAATCGAATCAGCCATTTTTAGTGCTTCTTTATGGTCCGCGGGACTTTGACTCTCGCTTAACGGTGCCATCTTTTCAAACTTATCAACAATTGTGAGGAAGATATTTACCCACTCTTTTGTCGTATAGGTAACCTCTGAACCTTCCATACTCTGAATCACCGCCTGTACCTCTGCCTTTGCAAGTGATAACTCGTCATAGTCGTCAAATACCCCCGACTTGTTCAGCGATATTATATTCTGAAGCAGGTCCCTCTTCAGCGCGTCTGAGCCTGCCGCAGGTGTGGCGAAAGCCAGGAGGTTGATTATAATTATGGTTATAATCAGGACTAAGGCAATCAAACTTCGCGAGTTCATGAGTATGGTGTTGTAATATTATACTTGGCTATACTATGTAGCAGGTGCAATAAAAAATCCCGTTACTTACATACAGGCAAAAGGCAAAAAGCGAGCGAATTATTTATAGCAGTTTCCTACCATAATAGAACTACCATATAAATCCTTTAGCTGCACAATATGACTATGCGATACCTGCTTGTTGGACTGGGGAATGCCGGAATTGCAATTCTTAACGCTCTACTGGAGTACAAAGAGATAAAGAGTGCAAAGCCAAAGCCGGTTATTATCCTGCTACGGTCCGAGAGCGAGGGAGTGGATAAGATAGCAACTGCGTTAGAGCGAGCAAAAGGCGGGGGCGTTGATTTCGCGCTTCTCTTCACGGGATTTAGCAATAGTAATAATAGTAATATATCAGCAGCGGAAATATTGAATGATCAAAAGATAAAGACGCTTTTTATTGGCATTCTGCCTGCGAATAGAAGAGAAGAGCAGGAGGAGATAGTAAGTGTATATTCGTCACTGGAGAAGCTAAAAGCGCATGTGAAATCATTTATAATCGTGGATAACCAGCGTATAGCGCACCATCCAAACTACAAGGAGTTTTATCCACGGTATAACAGGTATATCGCCTCGTGCCTCGTGGACATCCTCGCAGGGATTCGTGTAAAGGACAGGGCAAACGTGTCCGGGGCGCAATCTGCCCTCCTTCCCATAGAAGAAGTGGTAAAGGCACTGTCTTTCAATGCTGAGCCGGGCTATGTGGCGGTATCGCGCAGTTCAGAACTTACAAAGGGCTTGATGGGTTATATCGTCCCGTTTACAAGGCACAAACCGCTTGACCTCAGAACGCTGCTACGGGTTTCGCTGGAGAAGTTCAGCGTTTCTGATGCACCGATAGTCTGTGATAAGAGCGTTTGTTTCCTGCGTGTGCCGGATTATTATGTCAGGAGTGGGGGTGTGGATAAGAAATTAATAGAGGAATTCTTGCTCACGTATTCAAAAGAGAGCCATCTCGCGGTATCCGTTACGGGGCGAAACACGGTGGCGATCACTAATTTGTTCGTATATAAATTTGAGCAACTGGGTAGATTACGAGATATAAGGGGAGTTGCGCATGAGGCGATATAGTGTAGTACTTGCTCCGCTGGTGCTTTTAGGTTTGATTGCACTTGGTATCTTCATCTTCTTCAAGGGCGGGTCGGACCTTGCATTAATAACTATTATCTTTATCTTTATCCCTGCAATGATAGGAGCGGCATTTATGGTTCGATACCTCGTTACGGTACGGAAAGGAAGTCTAAGGGAGAAGGTGATGGTGCGGGACGTGGAGGGTGTAGCGAACCGGTATGTAGAACAGATGCGGATTCTACACGATTTCGAGGATAAATACGGTATAAGCACGAGCGAATTCCGGCGCGAGCTGGAGAAGGTAAAAGAAGGTTTAGCCGAACTGGGCTGTGAGGTAAATGGAAGGGTAAGGATGGACCGTGTGAAGCAAAGGAGCGTGGTCTTTGCCGATGTTGAATGGGTGACTAAGATGTTCGATGGTATAAAAGAGCGGCATGAAGTCGTACTTTATTCCCGGATGATAGAAAGAAGCAGGGCTTATCTTGATGGGCTAAGAGCACTTGAAGACGCAGGCTATGATGGTATCCGGGGCAACATAGAGCAGATAGAATCAAAGATAGTGGAGGACGAGAACCTGAAGAAGGATTCACTTGAACTCTCCATCTTCATGAATGAGCTGGATTCACGCATAGAAGAAGCGCTGAGAACCTGTTTGCATGATGCACACGGTTTAGAGGCGGAAGGTCGGGAGACGGCAAATGCGGACACCGCCCGAGTCAGGACTGATATGAAGCTGGTCGAACATAGCATAGAGCGAGGAAACTACGAGAGCGCATCAAAAGTATTGAATAGCGTGATTGGGAGATTGAGCCGGATGCTGGCGGATGTGTTTGAACAATATAAGACAGACACGCTTGCGCTGACTGCCGTAGTTGTTGACATGCTGGGAAAGGAAGAAGAAGAGGTGGAGGTGGCAGTGGTGGATAGGGAGAAGGATAAGAATATGAATAAGAATAAGAAAGAGATAGAAGCGCTGCGGGAACACATCGAGAAGTGCATGACGCCTTCAGAGATGCGAAAGCTGCGGGCGTATGGAGATGCGCTCATATTAAAAGCAATAACCGCTTTAGAGGCGACTTATAATAAGATATTCACGATTGAAGAGCAAATACTGCGGGAGAACCCGGCAACGGAATTGTATCCCGTGGAATACTGGACCAGGGATAAGATAGGCGAGATAGAGGAACTCAGGTCAATGCCAAAATCGGAAGTCAGTGATTTTGTTCGCAGATACCGTCTCTTAGCATCCGATGCTATTTCGCGGTTGGTGTATGATTCCGAGAGCTTAAGAAGGCTATCTCGCAAGCAGCAGGCATAATTTATTTTATATCACATACGCGGAAACTTAATAACTACCAGGAATAAATATCTTTAAAGAGGTCTTGAGTATGGAACCGTTGAGTATAGGAATACTTATTGTTGCCCTGTTGATCGCCGTGGAAGTGGTATTGATGCTGGTAAAATTAAAGGTGGACAAGATGCTGCTTCTTATGCCCGCCACCGGTGTGATATGCGCCACTATCGCGTTTGTATTGAATGAATACCGTGATAAAATACCGTTAGCTGTGTCTGCCGCTCTTGTTGTGATATACGTTATGCTTGCCGTGGGCGTAGTATTGGGACTACTTGGAATTTTGGTATGGCTAAAAGGGGAGCAGGAAGCGAAGAAGATAATCAGCACGGCAAAAGGAATAGATAGCGCAGTTGCCCGAATTGACAGCGATATGAAGGGAAGCGAGCTGGAATTAGAGCATTTCGACGACGAGATGAGCGCGATAAAGACGAAGATGGCGGATTACGAGACGAAAGATAAGGAGGTCTGATCGCGAGAGAGATGGAGAAGGGTGAGGATACGGTAAACCGGATAGTAATAGGAATCGGTGGGCAGGGAGGCAGTATTGTAAACAACCTGTTAAGGATGCTCAAGACAAAGACCGGGAAGGTGCCGAAGAATGAGGAGTTTTTGATTATTGATACCGATCAGGCATCAGCAAATGCGTGCACCGAAGTAGAAGAGCGAAGGAAGATAATACTGAGCAGACCCGATACGATATTGATGAAGAACGCGAACAGATGGCTGCCGGACCCATATCTTGCGGCTGCCGGCGCGGGATGCGGACAGCACCGGATATATGGCAGGGCGATGTATAACGTGCATCGCGAGCGGATATTCAGTGCGATAGGAACAGCCGCATCGGAATTGCGTAACCGGACTGGTGGTAAGGACTTCTTCATTCTGATGGTCTGCGCATTGGGCGGGGGGACCGGTTCGAGTATGCTGCTCGACGTGGCGATAGACATCCGGGATTGGATTTCAAAACAGTTTGGGTCAGAACCGGTGATGTTCGGAATAGGTATTCTACCTTCGAGCAAGGAGTCCGTGCTCCCGACTGGTAATGCCCTCGGTGCACTGAAGGAGCTCCATTTCCTCATGTCACATACCGGAGACATCATAATAGACGACAAGAATTATTCTAATCCATTCAAGCTGTTCTTCCTTTTAGGTCGTGACCTTCAGGGGCAGAACCGAGATGAGGAACTGGAAAGGGCGATACCAAGGTTCCTTCTCGACCTTGGTTTCTTGCCTGGCGGGACGGTAGAGACGAAGGGCAAGTGGCTTGACCTGAACGACCTGCAGAACCGTGCAAGGGGCTACGAGAACCGGTTTGATTCCCTGGGTTATTATGAATGCGTATTCCCCAGCGATAAATTGTTCCTTTATTATGACATCGAGGATGAGATACCGGTAGTCAGGCAGCGACTGGTAGAGATAGAGGCGCGAACCGCGGATATACGCGATAAAATAGTCTTGCAGCGAGGCGAACTGGAACGGTTTGAGGGCAGGATAAGAGATGCTCAGCGAGAGATAGATAGATACGAATCGGGGGGTGGACTGCTGTCGCACGTAAATGAGGGCGCAATCCGAGATGCGAAGGCGAAACTGGAAAGAGCGAAGAAGAAGTTATCGGATTTGAAAGAAGGCGTGTTCAACCTTGAGATACGGGTAAGTGATGCGGAAGAGGAGAAGCGGGTGATGGAGCGTAAGTTAGAACGGCTTGAGGCGTTAAAGAACAAGCTGCTCCGGGAGATAACCACGCCGGCGAATACGCGAAGTTATCACCAGATAGAGCTTTCGGAGGATGAAGTGCGCGGCTTAAAGAAGAGCAGGGAAGACCTGAAGAAT
The DNA here is from genome assembly GCA_049287525.1 of Halobacteriota archaeon. GTDB lineage: Archaea > Halobacteriota > Syntropharchaeia > Alkanophagales > Methanospirareceae > QENJ01. Next base: position 47,217 of record JBAQFZ010000008.1, read on the forward strand.
CTATCGTTCTTAGAGATTATGAATAAACTGGATAGGGCGGAGGAATATTTCCGATGGACGCATTCGCCGATAAATGAAGGGGACGTGATATTCAATCCAATGGTAAACTACCGACATGCCATCGAGAATACCATGACCTCGAAATATATAGGCATCCTGAACGATTACGGATTCCTGACGGTAGATGCGCAGGGTAATGTGGTGAACGAGGAGGAGAAGTTCGGGCATTTCATCGCGGTATTGAGCACGAGGGCGGATAATTTCGATGATGGTCGGCTTGGCGGTGGCGCGTTTAAGAGCATGGTGACGGCACGATTCGCAAAAGATGCAGACGTGTTAAAATTGGATGCGCCGGCGCGTGCACACAGTTTCGCTATATACACGCTTATGATTGGACTGCAACCCTGGGCGTCAGGTCCAGGACTACCGCCGCGACTGCGTGAATTTGAATGGATAGAGAAGGCGTATAAAGAGAGTGAGTTCTCTAAGCTACAAAGACATCATTCATTCTTTTACGGGACTAATAAGCCGTTCTCTATGATTACTGATATACCGTACACACCGGGTGCCGAGGATAAGAATAGGGATATGGTGACGAACTACTGGCAGAATTACGAGATAATAGAGCCCGGGGTCTTATGGGATAATGTGCCTATCATGCTTGCGCAATGCCTGAAGATGTTTGATGATCTCTTAGTCGGGCTGGATATAGCAAGCGATATAAAGAACGTGCGGGTTCCGGACCCGGAGAGCTACTCAATCGCGAACCTCACGATGCTGGTTCACGAACTGGAAACCGCAGGTAGAAGTATGGAGAAGGTGAATCAATGGACTAAAGAAGCAGGACGTGGGTTTACACATCTGAAAGACGAACTTGACGACTTGATAGTCCGGTTAAAGGGTACGGATGCCGGGCGACCTGCGGAAGACAAAGCGGGTAAGATGCTCCGGATGATTGACGATTCTAAGCGGGACATGGAGATATTGCTGGACCGGATTGATGATATGTCAAACAGCTTCAGTAACGAGATAGAAGCATTCGTGGAAGGGGCAAAGGACTTTATCGGTAAGATTCCCTCGGGTGAGACCACATCAAGTGTGATAAGGCAGATAACAAAAGCGGAGACGGAGATTTCAAGGATACGAGAGAGCAGTATGAAAGCGGCGAAAGGGATAAGAGAGATGAGCAGTCCTCTGGCAACGCTGTTAGCAGCATTAAAAGAGCTGAAGGGAATAGTGGAACCAGAAGGAGAAGTCGAGGCGGGAGTAATGGAAGTGCATGGCGGTAAGGAGATGGAACTGCCTGATTTATCTACGGACATAAGGAGGAAAGAAGATTGAGGCGTATATTATCTTATAGCTCGCTTGCCGTTCTGGCACCTGTACTTGTACTTGTAGTTCTGTTTTCATGCGTGGGAATGAGTATTGCTGCTGCTGCGGTTCAGGACGTGCTGAAGCTGAACGAAGGGCAGTCGTATGTCCGCAATTTAGAGCCGAGCAGGGTAGCGAGAATTAGCTATGACGCGTTTTTGAATAGCAATCAATTTGAAGGGGATACGCTTGAATTTCATATCTTCGTGGATAAGGTAGAGAAGGCACCCATTTTAGATGATTATGTCTTAAAACTGGAGACAAATCTGGAGAATCCCGAATGGAAATTCGGCGATGACCTCTATCACTCTGCCGAGGTGATTGTATGGGAGGGCGAAGAAGCGCACACGCGCATGGTTCCCGAGATTATACTATCTGGTGAGGTTCCCGCACCGATAATAACCATAAAAGAGCCGGGGTTCAACTACGATATTGATGGTATAGGGCAGGATAAGGTATATGTCAAATTAACTGTCGGGACGGTAAAGGAAAAGGAGGGGGCGACATTGAAGACCATCATCCAGAAACTGGAGCCGACAATGACGTTCTTCTCCACGAATGAGGGGATACAGAGCGCGAAGAGCGAGATGGATGAGAACCTGGAAGTGGCAAAAGGCAAGATTGGGGAGACGGAATTAGGAAAGGATATAGAAGAGCTCTACAAAAATGGGCATCCGGGTTGGGCATCTAAATTATCAACCGATTATAAGGCGCTATCGGTAGTGGCAGAGCCACCGCCAATTATGCTTTATGCCCTCGCCGCGATGATACTCGGGTTGATATTAGGTGCGGGATTCGTGTATGTGTATGTCTCGCGAGGCGGCGGCAAAGGTGTGGACGTGAGTGAGATTTCGTCAGAGCTGGATGATACTTCAGGTAGAATAGCAGAGAAGTCGGGTGCAATCAATGCGATTTCAACGAGGTTTGCGCGCAGCGCAGATGAAGAGCAGAGGGGCGCGGCGAGGGAGTTGCTAAAGATAAGAGCGAGTTTGAATGAGCTCGCGAATGAACTGAGGGCAATTGCAGATAGGATAAGGGGTTCGAGATAATTAAGCGATGGCTGCAGGAGAAAATGAAACGTATTTGTATAGCTACATAAAAAAACCACGAGATTTCACAAGATTAACACAAGAAATTGAGATTATTAGCGGATAAAGTAGCCAATAGTATACTGAAACTATGTTAATATCATTCTTTTTCTCGTGAAATAAACCCATTCTGGGTTTTAGAAGAAACCCGTAGGGTTTCCTGTGGACGTGGGCAGAGCCCACGAGTGTTAATCAGTGTCTATAAAGACGCGGGCTTATCTGGTGCTTAGAATATGGTATTTCGCAAGAGCCAAGAGCTATACACCTATGTTAGTTAAGTTCGTCCTCACTATTTTCTTAATAGAGTCCAGTCAACGCAGCCGGGCTTATACCTGCGCCTTAACGCATCCTTTCGGCTGCTGCTTTCGCATTCTTCTATCTCGGTATCTATAATTTCGCGCACCACCGCAGCCACTTCTGCTACGCGCTTATCGCTGGTGTCCACCTCGTAGACCACAGCGCAGAGTTCAACCGCTTCTGTTAATATGATGTCCAGCGTTTCCGCATCCACATTCTCATCTCTCTTTCGCGCGGAGAAGCCTCTTTGCATTAGCCGTTTGGAGAGCAACAAAGGATTTGCACGCAGCACGATTACTACATCCGGGTTCAGTAGATGTGCTAAGTGGCTCTCTATCAGTAAAAAAGGTTTACGCACCTGTTGCAGGTATTCTTCTATTTTAGCGAGGTCTGCGATAAAGGAACCCCTTTCGGTATCTATACCGGTGTAGAATCCTTTTTCTTCTATTACACTATTCAAATCTATATATTCATATTCAAGCCCAAGTGCTTTGCATACACTTGTCTTTCCGGTGCCCGGAGTTCCGGTGATGGCGAGTCTCATAACTTCTATTTACCGAGAAAACCATAAAGTTTTATATAGCAGGTACGAGATAGGATAGAAGAGGGGAAAAAGGGGAGAGATGCCGGGAAGAGAAGAAGCGGAGAAGAAGATAAGCAAAGGGCGGAAGGATAATGCTAATCAGAAGGGAAGAACAGGCAAAGTTTTATATATCCCCTTTTTGATAGAAGAGATTAGGAGGTGAGAACGAAAAAAAATGGAAACAAAAAAGAGAGGAGGAACGATAACAGGTATTGCTCTGGTAGCGATTATGGTCGCTTCAGTTATGCTCGCAATGGTCGCGAGCACCGCAGCGTACAGCACAGGCGGAAAATACAATATCATTAACAACTCAACAACACCACCTGCACAACAAGTACTGACAGGACAGGATCTGAAATTCATAAAGGGTACTGATGCTCTTGAGTGGACATCGGCACCGACAGTAATGCAGTATGGATCTAATGGTAACCAAGAACATACGTATCCATCGGCAGTGGGAGACGGTGGGGACTTTTACATCGACAACGTGGACTGGGGTACGTCAGGTACATTTTATGTGAACGGTGGTGCGACCGTAAGTGCTGCCTACTGCGCACAGCTTTCTGTCAGTGACCCAAAAATACCGCTGCAGCTAAAAGTAGGTGATAAGATAGTGACGTCACTTGCCAAGGGTACGCCAGGATTTCACACAGATGTTGGAGGTAGAAATCTGTTCCCCGAGGATGGTGTAGACCTCGTGATTATGGGTCCCAACGGGCAGATAACAACAAAGAACGGCCAGAATTTTAAAGGCATAAATGTGAGTACATTGACCGATTATACAAGTGTGAACTTTATTAACACCACAGGCTGGGACGTAGGGCATTACACCTTCCAGGTGAAGACCAAACCGGAAAACGCATGTGGCCTGGATACACAGAGCACACTGCGGGAGATGAACATAATAAAAGCTGCGGTAACAATAACAGCGGAGCCGACAGAAGTAGCGGAACTCACAACCGTGAAACTCACAGTAACTGGTGTTGCCGGTACGCCGATAAATGTACTAGAAGACACTTTAAGTCCGCATGCTTATTTCCCTGCAGGGCTTAATGACAACCAGGGACCAAAGAATAACAATTTCACTGATACAATAGACAGTGACGGCACGCGGACCTACGCAGTGGAGTTCAACGATACCGGTGCATACACAATTAAAGTGACGGATTTAAACGATCTATCAGGAGATACATATGACACCGTTGACATTACCGTTACAGAGAAGGGAGTTACCTTTGACGTGCCAAGCACAGTAGTTATCGGGCAGCGGTTTACGATAAAAGGGACTGCAAATACAGGCAATATGGTTACGGTTGCCGTGGATGACGAGGTGGTGTTGAAACTGAATAATATCGTAATAGACGAGAACAACGAATTCTCGGAGGAGATAGATACAAGCGCAGATGCAGCACCCGGGGCATTCAAGCTTCCAGGTTCTGTGAGGTTGAAGGCGTACATTGACTATCCAGGGGGCACTGGTCCGGTACTCCAAGGCATAACAGACGATGGCTCGTTTGCGATATTAATGACAAAAGGCGAATTAACGGCTGAACTGTCAACAAAAAGCGTAGCGAAGGGCGATGATTTCACAATCATCGGTAAGGCAAAAGGCTCAAAGAACGTGAATATATTGATAGTCGCACCAAAGGGTTTCAGTGGTTCAAACATAGAAACAAACGGTAAGGAGATGTATTACACATCAACGTCTGTCACAACTACCGATGATAGTTTCTACAAGAAGATCACCGTGAACGATGACGTGAACTCGGGCAAATATCTCGTGATGATACTCAGCGCGGGAAGCGACGACAAATGGGGAAAGAGCGGTTACGATACACTTTATAACCCAAGTAAGCCAACGGATACTAATACCGCTTTAGGTCAGTATACATTAAGCACCAGGACACAGGAAGGGATGTTGGAGATAGTAAAAGATATGAGTGCTTTAAGCGATGACCTCCTGTGGATAGGGCTCGTAAACGTGGAATCGCCGTATGTGATTCTTAACCCAATAGCAGAGGTGAACATTGGAGAACCTATGGAAGTAACAGGAACTACAAACAGAAAGGATGGATATACCATAGTTGTCACAGCTAAAGGACCGACAGAGCTAACTCCGGCGACCGTACCGGTACATAACAGTACGTTCAACGCAACGTTAGACACTTCAGATGCTAAGGTAGGCGTGTACGTAGTGACGGCAGACGATGGTGATGGTAATACAGATACAGAGCAGGTGAGCATAGGAGGAGCAGCAGTACCGGCTGAGACGCCACTAACATCGCCAGCAGCAGAAACACCAATGCCAACAGCAGAAGCACCAACGCCAGCAGCAGAAACACCAATGCCAACAGAAGAAGCACCAACACCAACACCAAAACCAGTACCAGGATTCGTAGGTGTGTTCGCCATTGCAGGCTTGTTAGCGGTTGCCTACCTATTACTGAGGAGAAGGAAGTAGAGACTTCGCAAGGCTGAAAACCGAAACCTAAAAAAGAAAGAATTGTGGGGGTGTTTTTTTTTAATCCCCTTTTTTTATTTTGTATTTTTATAGAACCGCGAGATTACACAAGATTAACACAGAGGGAAAAAGTGGAAGATACGACTGAAAAGTGGCTTTATAGGGACTTAACACAAAAGATTATCGGTGTAGCGATGGAAGTGCATCGTGAATTAGGCACTGGCTTTCTTGAATATGTTTATGAGGAGGCTTTATGTTATGAGCTAAATTTGGGAGAGATTCATTTTGAAAGACAGAAAGAACTCGATAAGTTAGAGATGAAAAGAAGAATCTTGTGAAACAAACCCTTTCAGGGTTTTAGAAGAAACCCGTAGGGTTTCCTGTGGACGTGGGCAGAGCCCACGATGTGTAATCTTGTGGTTATAAAAGGAGCTAAACAAATACGAGCTTTTTATTCACTAATAAATATTATTCCTGCTCTTACAAGCGAAAAAAAGGATTATATTATGCTGCTAAGTTCATATAATTAATTAAATTAGCCCCAGTGTGGTAATGGAAATCCATTGGGCCTGCGGAGCCTAATATCCGGGTTCGATTCCCGGCTGGGGCATTCATCTCAATTCAACTTAATTCAAATCAATTCAATTTTGAACACGCGCGCGAAATTGCGCTCTATTGCTGCGTCCACGGACTCGAACTCGAGCTTCTTTTGCCGTGCTATCTCTTCGTACACCACCTTTACGTGCTGTGGCACATTCCTTTCTTCCGCTACATCAGGAGAGAGATAAGGTGCATCTGTCTCTGTAAACAAATAAGAAAGCGGTATTCTATTCGCGACCTTCTTCATGCTCTTGCTTCGCACTATTGATGCAGGCAGCGAGATGTAATAACCTTCTTCACATATCAGTGCCGCAAGCTGCGGCTTGCCCGTGAAGCAATGAAAAACCGCTTTCGGGATGTCCGCATCCGAAACGAGCTTCAAACCGTCCTCTATCGCTTCGCTGCCCGTACCCCGCAGATGAAGCACAACCGGTAAATCGAGCTCCTTCGCAAGCTCAAGAAACTCTTCAAATACTGCTCTTGTACGCTTTATCTTTAACGGGTCGCGTACCCGGTGGTAGTCAAGCCCTATTTCGCCTATGCCCACTATTCTACTTTTGTTCTTGCTTATGAACTCTTGATAATCCTCTATCTCATGGGCTGTTCGGTCTGCCACGTGTATCGGATGTAGCCCAAGCGAAACGAATACGAAGCCGGTATGCAATTCTGCAAGTTCTAACGCCTTCTTTGCATCTTCCGGGTCCACGCCACTTGTGACCACGCCCTTTAATTCCTGCTTGCCCGCCTCTATCACCTGCTCACGGTCCGTGTCGTAATCCGCAAACGTCAGATGGCAGTGTATGTCTATCATTTTAATCTCCTTAAACTGATTAGGAGTTTTATAATGATAAACAAGATACAGGATACAGGATACAGGATGCAGGATACAGGAGGGAATTGATGGGTATTCAGACGTATAATGACCTGGAAATCTATCAGTTAAGTCATGAGCTGGCAGTTGAAATACATAAGCTGAGCCTTAGCCTCCCGAAAATCGAGTTATACGAAGAAGGGAGCCAATTGAGGAGATCAGCTAAGGCAATCCCGGTGAATATCGTTGAGGGATTTGGCCGCCGCCGATACAAAAATGATTTTATCCGATTCCTCACTTTTGCTCTGGCATCCTGCGACGAAACAAAAGAGCATCTAAAAATACTGCGTGAGACCGAAGCTCTCACTGATAATGATATTTTTGATAACTTTATACAGAAGTACGAAGAATTAGGGCGAAAAATCTACACTTTCATTAAAGCTGTGGAATCTGGTCATAAATCATAGTCATGTATCTTGCATCCTGCATCTTGCATCTTGCATCTTGCATCCCAGCAGCCAAACATCCATAAAATGAGATACGTAACCTTCTCCCGGAATGTATTCATACCGGTAACGAACGTATGCCGGAATGCCTGTGCGTACTGTGTGTACCGTGCTCGCAGTCCCGACGCCGCTTATTTAGTGCGTAAGGCGGATTTTTTCGCACTCGTGAATAGAACAAAACTAGAAGCAACCGAAGCGCTTTTTACGGCAGGCGAGAAGCCCGAACTCGCCAACCCCGGGTTTTTCACGTGGCTTCATAATGCTACCGGCTGCTCTACCCTTGTCGAATACACGAAAGAGCTGTGTAAACTTGCGATTACGCATGGATTACTGCCTCATTGTAATCTGGGCGTATTGAGCGCGGACGAACTCGAAGCGTTACGAGACGTGAATGCCTCTATGGGCTTGATGCTCGAAACCACGGCAGAGCTCGATGCGCATAAGAACTCGCCGGGCAAAGTGCCGGAAGAGAGATTGAAGATGATTGCAGAAGCAGGAAAGCTTAAGATTCCGTTCACTACTGGCTTGTTGATTGGCATAGGCGAGACGCCAGAGGACCGCATCCGTTCTCTGGAAGCTATTAAGTCGTTACATGAGATATACGGACATATCCAGGAAGTTATTATCCAGCCCTTCGTGCCCAAACCGTTCACGCAGATGGCAAACACGGGCTCGCCTAGCTTTGAGGCATTGAAAGAAGCTGTACGTGCGGCGAGAAGGATATTGCCAGCGGAAATCGCGATTCAGGTGCCCCCTAATTTGACCTCGCCACGTGAATTAATAGAACTTGGTGCTTCGGACCTGGGTGGCATTTCAGAGCGGACTATTGACTATATAAATCCCGAATCGCCATGGCCTCGTGAGGACGAGCTCAGGCAGCTAGTTTATCCGTTTTTACTGCGAGAAAGATTGCCGATATATCCCGGCTTTATCAAAAAGGGCTGGTATAGTGAGGAGATACGTCCTTTGATAGAGCGATATGCGGGTGAGGACGGGTTGAGAAGAATCCATAATTTCATTAAAGATGTGGAATTTGGTCATACATAGATCATAGTCCTGCATCCGGCATCTTGCATCCTGCATCCTAACGGCTATACAAATACAATTAGCTATATTTATCATTCATGCGCGCTGACCAAACAGTCACAAAAGTGGTTATAATCACCGCAATCTGTGTCTTTAGCACGCAATTTGGTGTTACTGTGATTGCACCGCTGCTTGGCATGTGGGTAATAGCATCAGACATCCCCCAGCAGTTCCTTGTAGCGGGTTTGATAATCGCGGTGTTCGCGCTTGCAAGTCTGGCTCTTAACATTCCAGGCGGTATTATATCCGATAAATGGGGCAGGAAACCCTTGATTGTAGCAGGGCTTATCCTTTACGCCGTTGCCGCGCTGCTATTCCCGCTTTCCATGAGCCCTTATGATTGGATATTTGTAAGAGCTTTACAAGGCGCGGGTGCTGGCTTCTTCTTTCCCGCAGTCACTGCTTTGCTTGCCGACATCACGACTCGCGAGGAGCGAGGGCATGCGTTTAGCATCTACAACATGGGTTTGGGCATTGGTTTGGCAGGGGGTCCAATTTCAGGCGGGCTCCTCTTTGTAATCTACGGTATTTTCATGCCATTTCTCTTTTGCGCAGTCTTCGCATTTATAAGCGTGGTCCTGGTGCTGCTCTTTGTTCGAGAGCCGAACCGGGAAATAAGGGCAAAAGAGAAGAGGGGGAAGAGGGGCGAATGGTTAGCCGTGGGTGCGCGGGAACGAAAGGTATTGACTCTTTGCTGTCTCCTGGTATTCTTCGGTCAGGGCGTGGCATCCGTGATGAGCGGGTTGTTCTCGCCTTTTGCTGTCGCGGAGTTACATATTTCTGAAGCGCTCATCGGCGCGATTCTTTCTGTGATGTTCGTGACGTTCACATTACTGCAACCGGGCTTTAACCGGCTGATGACGCGAATAGGGGAAGTCAATCTCGCGGTTACCGGCTTGTTCTTCTGCGTTTGCGGCTTGATTATGCTCTATTCGGCGACCTGTGTATTAGCATTGTTTATAATGTGCGTATTCCTGGGTGCAGGTATAGGTGCGATTTTACTTGGCATGTTAACATTAGCATCGAAAGTGGCGGGCAAAGGAGAGGAAGGGAAAGTAATGGGCATTTATTACACGACGTTCTATGCCAGTCTTGGTTCTATTCCGGTAGTTTGTGGTGCGCTCGCAGACATAGTCGGAGCACGCTTGCTATTCTTAGGGTATGCCGGACTTTTACTCGTGTTGATGCTTATAGTTGTAGTGTGGGAGGTGTATTCCCGATCCCGAGAACCACCGTATTGTCGCTTCTAAACCTTCTTCTAAACGGTAACATGGCTCATAGCCAAATTCTGCTTTTGCTTTTGATATATCAGCTAAGGAATGCCGCACGTCTCCTTGTCTGGGCGCCTCAAACACCACACTTAGTTCTTTGCCCATGAGTTTCATCACGAGTTCTGCAAGTTCCTGTATGCTTATTCGCGTGCCCGAAGCGATATTGAACACACCTGTTGTATCAGTTTGCATAGCGCGGATGTTCGCGGTCACCACGTCTTTAACAAAGGAGAAATCACGCGTTTGCTGCCCATCCCCATAAATCACGGGTGGCTCGTTAAGACGGATTCTACTCACAAACCGCGGAATAACAGCGGCATAATCTGAGTACGGGTCCTGTTTGGGTCCATAAACGTTGAAATAACGTAATGCAACCGTTTTTAAGCCGTAAACGTCATTAAAAACGGTGCAGTAGTACTCCCCGGTAAGCTTGGTCACGGCGTAAGGCGACAACGGGTTTGGAGTCATCTCCTCCCTCTTGGGTAGCGCCGGCGTATCGCCATAGACGGAACTGGAAGAAGCATAAATCACCTTCTTTACGCCACAATTCTTCGCTGCCACCAGCACATTCAGTGTTCCATTTATATTCGCGTTATTCGATGCAATCGGGTCGTTTACGCTCCTTGGGACTGAAGGAATCGCAGCCTGATGGAATACGTAATCCACATCTTTTAATACCGTCTGCAAGAGCACTAAATCAGTAACGCTACCTTTAACGAATTTTATAGCTAAATCGCGGGTATTATCACGCGTTCCCGTGGATAAATCGTCCAGAACGATGACTTCGTTCGTCTTCGAGAGTTCAGCCGCAATATTTGCGCCTATGAATCCCGCGCCCCCGGTTATGACTATTCTCATCTCGCTGCCTAAAACCCTAACGCCTCCTCGATTCTGCCCAATTCCGCGCCTGTCGTCTCGTCTCCGGCAGCATAGCCCTTCGTATTCGCAAGTAACGCCGCGCCTATCACAGGTACGCCGAAATTTACGCTCCCTATCTCTACCGGTAACTCATATATCTCCTCTAAAAATTCTAGCTCCTCCCGCGTGGCATTCTTATGCGCCAGGATACCCCGGTTTGTGGCAACAGCAGCCATACCCACTGTTTTTAACCCGCCTATCGTACCTTTATAGACTCTCACACCCAGTGTAGCCTTTACCACGTCCAGCGCATCTTGCGATAAACCCGGATGCACCAGCGCAACGGTATCGTTTGCGAGTATGACGTTGCCCGCCGCACTTATCCTATCGCGAGCCGGCAGTCTGTTTATGGTCACCTCTAACCCCACCGCCTGTGCTGACTCTTTTACACGCTCTATCTCGCTATCCAGCGTGTACTGAGAGACGATGAGCCCTTTTGTGTTACCCACAGCTAAACAGCCAGCTAAAGACGTCTCGGCGATGAGAGTCCTTATTACTTTCGTCTGTAATGTTCGCCCCAGCTCTACCGCTAAACTTCCAGGGACATTATGGGGTAAAAGAAGCAAGGATTCGGTGCACGCTGCGAAAATACCTATATATGGACTCCCATCCACATTGAAAGTTCGCTCTATCCCCCGCATCATCATTATTCTACAAGCTCAGCTCGGACTATATTCTCCTCCGTTGTTACCTTCACTCTTATCCGGGTTGGCGGCTTCTTCGCACCGCGTTCCCACACCGTTTCGTTTATTTTTGTATCTAAAACGATGTACTCAGATTTTGTATGCCGCATCAGGTATTCCCTGATCAGCGTTATTGCCCTGTTGCTCCGCTTCCACCTCGGTGCCTTCTTCACATCTCGCAACGGTATTGTATAAATCCGCCCCTCTTCTACTCCTTCTTCTGTCATCTTATTATCTATCACCCACCACTTCACGCTTTCAGCTTCGTACGCCTCCAATGCCGCCTCTTCGGATGTGTCGTCACTCTTCTGTTCGTTTTTACCATTATCCACGCCGGTACACGTCGGTTCTGCCTGTTCGCCTTACAAAGCCGGAGCTTCCTGCCTTTCGTGTTCTTACCTATCGACATTGTTTAGGTAATATCAGTGTTTGTTATTAATAAATTAAGTGGATTATTAAATGTATAGAGTGAGTCAGTCAGATGGTGAAGATGAAATTGGGAGTGTCGCAGGAGTTCAGTGCGGCTCATTCGCTGCCGCGACATCCGGGTAAATGCAAAGCTCTTCATGGGCATACGTATAAGGCAGAAATAGTAGTAGAAGGGGAGAAGAAAGAAGGTACGGGGTGTGTGGCGGATTTCGCAGAAGTGAAAGCAGAGGTAAGCGAAGTGCTTGAGCTCGTTGACCATAAGCATCTGAACGAGATAATAGCGTACCCAACAAGCGAGAATATAGCCTTATTTCTGAAACAGCAGCTGGAGAAGCAGTTGAAGGACTCTAATTTAGGCATTTCGCTCTTATCAATAAAATTATGGGAAGGTAGCGACAAATGGGTGATGATAGAGTCAGAGTCTGAGTCGCACTGAATGCTACACCTGCCGCCATCGTCCGTCTCCAAATATTGTACCTACCCCTCCGATTGATTCTGGTTAAAGAACGTTTGTCAACTCGTTCACTATCTCTTCCGCGATTATTCGCTTTGCTCCTTTCACATGCTTTGGATTCTCTAAGCCCTCTCTTAATATGAATACCTCGTTATCTTCAGTTCCTATTCCACCCCTGCCCACGTCATTTGCAACTACCATTGCAAGGCGATAGCGCTTCATCTTCTCCCGTGCCCTTACTATCAGTTCCTGCTCTGATACGTTCGTCTCCGCTTTGAAACCCACGATAACGAGTTCCGGGAATTCTGTGCGCACTTCTTCTATCAGCTTCGGTGCTGGCACGAGCCGCAGATGGTACTCCTCTACCGACGGGATTTTCACGTCTAACGAATTACCGATGAAATCCGAGATAGCTGCTGAGGATATAAGCGCATCGTATCCTTTGCCTCCCTCGTTAGCCACACGCAGTTCGTTAACGCAGGCATCAATCATTTCTCGTGCTGTTTCCACCTCCACTTCTTTTATTCCACCCAAATTACGCGCTCTATTATGAACAAGTGTAACTTCTGCCCCCTCTTTATATGCCGCCATCGCAAGTTCAACTCCGGTTCGTCCGGAACTTCGGTTTGTTAAGACCCGTATCGGGTCTATCGGCACGATAGTCGCCCCGCCAGTAATGAGGATGCGTCTTCCCCGCAGTTTCTTTGATGAAAGTACACGCACCACGTTAAGAAGTATGTCTTCAGTCGAGGCGATTTTCGCAAGCCCTTCTTCCAGTTTTGGCTCTATGACGGTGACACCAAGCTTTATCAGCTTATCACTGTTCTCTATCAGCACCGGACTCTTATATATGGTCTCGTGCATCGCAGGCACCACGATAATCGGGATGTGCGAGCCAAAGGCTGTGGTTGCAAATGCGGTCACCGTGGTGTCCGAGATACCAGTAGCGATTTTGCTTAACGTGTTTGCTGTGCATGGAGCCACGATAAACAGGTCCGCGGTGCCCTCCATCCCTAAGAACTCCACATGCTCTATATTACCCATTAGTTTCGTTATCACTTCATGCCCCGTGGCGTAATGAAGCGTATAAGGATGAATTATCTCGGTTGCCGCTTCACTCATCACGCCGTACACGTCTGCACCATGCCGTATCAATTCGCGTGCAAGCTCAACGGTTCTTACTGCGGCGATAGAGCCCGTAACACCCAGAACTATCTTTTTACCCCACAGCGACTGACTCTTTGTACCTCTTATCCTCAGTGTCGGGTGCGGTCCCCTATCTCTTTCTGCCATAATGAATGAATGGACCGGTCGGGATTTGAACCCGATGCCTCTCGCACGCCAAGCGAGTGATCTTCCAACTGATCTACCGGCCCGTGATTATTAATACTGTTTTTTCCCGGGTATATAAATTTAAATTTCTTTTTATAGCCTTTCCTTGAAGTACTCATTATTACATATATAAACATGCCATCTTTGCGTGAGGTAGGAGGAGCAGAGCACGGAACCAAAGCGAATATCATTGCAGTTGCAGGAAAAGGGGGTACAGGGAAGACCGTAATAGCCTCGTTAATACTGAAATTCCTGACAGAAAACGGAGCAGGGCAAGTGCTTGCGATAGATGCCGACCCAGCATCTAACCTGCCCAGCACGTTAGGCGTGAGGGTGAATAAGACTTTAGGAGATGTGAGAGAGGAGATAGCAACGCCAGGCGGGGTATTCTTCTCTGAAGATATGCCCACAGACATGCTTCTTGAATATAAAATAGAGGAGATAATGCGGAATACACCCCGGTTCTCTGTATTAGTTATGGGTCGGTCCGAAGGTCCGGGCTGCTATTGTCTGATAAACGATATGCTGCGGCATTTCATTGATAAGCTCTCTGCTCGATTCGCTACTATCCTGATAGATTGCGAAGCGGGCTTAGAGCATCTGAGCCGGAGAACGACCAGGGACGTGGATATCATGCTGGTGGTAAGCGACCCGACAAAACGAGGCATAGACACAGCTTCCGCAATAAAGGAAATAGCGGAGAAGCTGCATATTAACTTCGGGCGGATATATCTTGTGCTGAATAAAGTAACGGATGATGAGGCGGAGAAGACGGTTCTATCGGGGCTGGTAAAGGATAGTGGGCTTACGCTTCTGGGTTCGGTTCCTGAAGATGAGAATGTAAGAGCATATGATTTAGTAGGAAAACCTATAATAGCACTGCCAGAAGATTCTAAAGCGGTTGTCGCCGTGAAACGGATATTTGACCGGATTTGTGAAGGATGAAGGAGATATTGAATAACGATGGAATATAATATCTTGCTTGTGGATGACAAAGGACCAATACATAAACTCCTGCCACTTTTTCTGGCGATGCACAGGAGGCATACGTTCAAAGTGCACTCTGCCCTCCATGGCGAGGCAGGCGTTAAGATGTACCACAAACTGTCAGGTACTGGTCAGAAGCCGGACATCGTGCTGATGGACATCAAAATGCCTGTGGTGAACGGTGTGGAAGCAACCAAACGGATAATGGATTACGATCCAGAGGCAAACATCTACCTGTTCACTGCCTATGCCAATACCGAGGTGGAACAAAACGCGCTCAACGCGGGTGCTCGCGGAACAATAAGCAAATCAGCAGAGTGGTCTGAGATAGTAGCAGAGATAGTGAATATTCTGGAATCTGCATCTGCATCTGCATCTGATAGAACAGTCAGTACCTGACTTTTGTTATCTTTTCCACACGCATCATGGGATACTCCAGTTCAGATTCGTATAATAGCCTCGCATCTACTTCCACCTCTCCATACACGACCACCACTTTTACGTCCAGCATCTCGCCGCTTAACTCACAATACTGGAATTGATTCACATTCGCTCTTACCTTCTCCCGGTCTATATGCACTTCCACGGCGTTCACGCATGGCTGAAGTGATACGCTCTTCTCGATCGCGCTCTCCAGCACAGCCGCAGTTTCCACACTCACTGGTGTGCCTATAAACTGATGGTAAAGAGCGCCCAATTTGATGCCAGCCTCGAATACTGCTTTGTCGCTATCTGAAATCTCACCCGTTACTCTTTTAGCTTCCATTCCGCTTTCCTTAATATTCCCCTCAGCGTTTGCACCTCTCTCGCAGTTAGTTCCGCTCTGCCAAGGATTCTTCTAAGCATGAGCATTGTCTTCTGCTTCTTCTGCTCCTTATAGCCTATCTCGTCCAGAAAGGTTTTTACGTGCGTAAATAACCGCTCTTTAGTCTCTACACTCGCTAATTCCAAGCCCGTCTGCGTAGCAGCTACTGCGTTCAATTCGTACAGGAGTATGGAAACGGCATGCGAGAGGTTCATCACCGGATAGGTAGTACTCGTGGGTATAAAAACAACGAACTCGCACCGCATAAGCTCTTTATTCAACAGTCCAGTGTCTTCTCTACCAAATAGCAGTGCTAATACACCCGTTTTGCCCTTTAGCTTTGCTTTCAAGTCGTATGGCGTTAAATAAGGCATTCTAAGGTGCTTATTTAGAGAGACGCCGTGCCTCGATGTAGTGCCTACCACAATAGCAGAGTCCTTAATCGCTTCTTCCACGGCATTCACGATTCGAGCCCGGGCTAGCACATCGTCTGCATGGGAAGCGACAGCAATCGCTTTTGTGCCAATAGCAGTAGGGTTTACCAGGTAAAGGTCAGTTAACCCGAAGTTCTTCACCACCCGTGCCACAGCCCCTATGTTCTCTTCTATCTTCGGCTCTACAAGAATTGTACGAATAATCATCATCCATCTATATAACATAACACACATTACATATAGAAATTAATTGTAAGGGCAGAAATGACGAGATTAGCATTCAAATTCGGGTTCCTCGGTACCAATTATCACGGATTTCAGATTCAGCCACAGTCCGAGCTGCCGACAATAGAGGGAAAACTATTCGAGGCTTTGAAGGAGCTTGGTATTTTAGAAGACCGGGCAGCCGCGAATTATGCCGCTGCCGGTAGAACCGATAGGGGCGTACATGCGCTTGCGCAGGTCGTCTCCTTCGACACGTCAAACACAGACGTGACGCCTCGAATGATAAACAGTATGCTACCTGATGATATATGGATGTATGCAGTGGCAAAGCCGGATTCCGACTTCGATGCACGCCGGGATGCAGTAAGTAGAGAATACCGCTATTTCATGACTTCAGAAGCCGAGCTGGATATAAGCGGCATGCGAGATGCTGCGGAACTGTTCATCGGCGTTCATGATTTCTCTAATTTCGCGTATCGCAGTGAGACTGATAGCCCTATAAGAGAGATAAAGCGGATAGCGATAGGAACGAAAGAAGGAAGACCGCTTGTCGTCATAATAGATATAGAAGCGAACGGTTTTCTACGTAAGATGGCGCGGAAGATAGTAGCCGCGTTGAGCATAGTTGGCAGTGGCATGAGGGACAGGAGCTGGATAGAGTCACTGCTGGATTTACGGCTAACAGAGGGAATCATGCCCGCACCTGCTTTCGGTCTTATTCTAAAGAACGTTTCGTATCCTGCCACGAAGTTTGAGGTGGATGTTTACGCCCTGCGGAGATTAGAGGCGCGATTAAAGGCTGATTTGTACTTCCATGCTATACAGACCGCAGTGCTGGAGGAGATGATAGGATGTATCTCGCAGTAAAATTGGATGATTACGAAACATACATGGAACTCACGCGGGTAATCCATGAGATGGAGATGGATGAGTTTGTGGATGCCGTGATCGTTGAAGGCGTCCACGATAAGGCGGCATTGCGGGAAATGGGGGTCACGAAGGAGATAGCGATGTGCTCTTCGGGTCCTTACTCGTATGCCGGGTTCGTTGATTACCTGACGGGTAGATACAGGCGCATTACCATTCTTACTGACTATGATCGAGCAGGGAAGAGGCTAAACAAGAAACTGACAACTCGACTGGAGCGGGAGGGCGTAAAGGTAGAGAAGCGATACCGGGATAAGATAGGGATGATACTGGTACTCCGGGGGTTTCATGAGATAGAATCCATGACTCCTCTCAAAAGGAGAGCTTCTGCCTGGCTCAAAACTTATGAGTTCTTTTTGCACCTTCGAGATCCGCGATAGGGGGAAAGATTTTATTGATTACATTTTCCATTATTAATTTCAATCTCGTGATTGCTGCTGAATTGGTTATAAATGCCGCTGGCTGGACTGTATCACATGTTAAATGGCTGGGCATGTCCTGAAAGTCCTTTTAACCTCCCGGATGCAACAATTGATGTTATGTTTCCGATACCTCCTCAATCCCCAATCGTGTTAGGAGTGTAGAAAATAGCTCCTGTTTAAAGTTCGCATATGCCACTTTATTCGGCACGACAATAGCGAGTTTACGCTCTGAATATTCGGGATACGCCTCCTTGAACACATGTTTTATCCCTCCTATCCATCTCGGTAGCTCACTGGTTACGAATACCACTGGCTGCTCTCTCCATTCTCTAACGTCATATCTTGACAATTTATCTTTCACCATCAGATGAAGCGTATCTCTCGCCGCGGATACATCTCCGGTAAGAGCTATAAAGTCCTCTTCCATAGTGAACCCGCTGAAATAGCCGCTTACGGTCTTCAATTCTTCGTTTGTGAATTTAGACCACTCTGCAAGTCCTTCTTCCCGCGCTTTTGCTTCTTCGTGCGATTGCGCGATAATCACCCCTATTTGCGTTTCCAGCTCTTTTGTCATGGGCATCTTATACAGCTCCTTCTCTCTAAACGCTACTAACTTAGCTGTGGCAGTCCTTAGTTCCTCGTCGCTTTGATGATACAGCCGTAAGAATTCATGCCTTGGCTTTCTTTGCCCATAAACACAGATATTCCTGGCGATGAACTCTGTCTCTAAAGTCTGAAAGACCTCAGGTGAAAACATATCGCTCATATCTGCTTTTATGAGTTCATATTGCGTGAAACCCGGAATTCCGTGTATCCCTATCTTCAACAGTAGTTCTATCATTGTTAGCGTGGCATTATTCCCCGCTTCTACTATCTGCGCTAATTTCGGTGGCTCTGCTAAAAAGCGTGATGCAAGCTCCTCGAATGTCTTTTCATGCCCCGCTGGACAAATGTACTCGTCATAAGGTCCTGTTCCTAAAATCCGCTTCCGCCTCAATGATTTTAATAAGCCCATGCACTCCCGCTCTTTCCCCCGTAATGCTGCGAAGTTTCTCGTGAGCGCTTCTTCCGAGGCATACTCCTTCAGTAAATGGACCAATCCCAGTAGTGTTCTGGCATCCTCGTCTCTCTCCGTTACACTTAAGACCAAATTCTTATATTCTTCTGGTTTCATATTCTCTCTCTCCTATTTATCCACACAATAACCTATCCACAAGCCATTCCGCATCAAACTTCTGCAGGTCTTCGTAGCCCTGCCCCGTGCCCAGGAATATTATGGGCTTAGAAGTGGCATGAGCAATGGAAATAGCCGCACCGCCTTTTATATCTATGTCTAACTTGGTTAGTATCGAGGCATCTATGCCTATGATTTCATCGAATCGCTTTGCTCTTTCTACAGCATCGTTCCCCGCAACCGCTTCATCCACAAATATCACCATGTCCGGCTCCGTTACACGGCATATCTTCTTTAACTGCTCCATGAGATTCACAGAGGTGTGCATTCGCCCCGCGGTATCCGCCAGAACTACATCTACTCTATTTGCTTTCGCATATTTCACTGCATCATAAACAACCGCGGTCGGGTCAGCGCCATACTGATGTTTTATCACCTTTATGCCCAAATTGGACGCATGAAGCTCTATCTGTTCAGTCGCACCCGCTCTGTAAGTATCCGCAGAAGCAATAACCACCGAATGCCCGGTAGAAAGCAACTTCTTCGCTACCTTCGCGATAGTTGTCGTCTTCCCCGTGCCATTCACACCGACGAACGCGATTTTTACCGGCTTTTCACTATTTGCCACGAACTCATCAAAATCAAGCTTTCCCGCGGAGAGGAGGTCTAACAACGCATTCCTTATCGCGGTACTCACTAATTCACCCGTGTCGGTGCCCCATTTCACACGCTTCTTCTCCAGTTCCCTCTTCACACCTGAAATCAACTCTTCCACCACAGGAAATGCCGCGTCACTTTCCAGTAACGCCATTTCTAACTCTTCTAGAGGTGTTTTCAGGTCATTCTCATCTAAAACCGTCTCACCACCTAATGTCGCCTTACCCTTATCTATTATTTTCTCCTTTATTCTCTCCGCTACCGTTTTAGTAAAGTTCTGTAGCCTGTTTTGCAGCTTCTCAAACATCGCTTCTCTCTTTCTCTCTCTCTTCGCCCCTGCGGATAAATATTACAAGTGGATAATAAAAGAGAAGCGATAGCTTGTGTTAAACCGGATTTAACTATAATATTACATTATTACGCGTATTTGTATAGCTGATGTAAAAACCACGAGATTTCACAAGATTAACACAAGAAATTGAAATTAATAATGGATAACGTAATCAATAAAGCACTGAAATTTGGTTACTATTATTATTATTCTCTCGTGAAATAAACCCATTCTGGGTTTTAGAAGAAACCCGTAGGGTTTCCTGTGGACGTGGGCAGAGCCCACGATGTATAATCTTGTGGTTAGCTAAACAAATAAAAAAAATAAAAAGGGATAAGTTTTGGGTTATCCCCGGTATCTAGCTCTTTTATTGCTTTTTTATTGTAGTGCTTCGTCTATATCTTCCTTTTTTACTGTTTTGCGTCCAGCATGTTTGGCAAGGCTTACGGCTTTCTTTGCTATTTCCATGCCTTTTTCCTCTAATACCTCTACCAATGCCATACTTGCCTCTTCGCTTACTCTCTCCGCACCTGCATTTCTCACTAATCGCGTCACAGGTGCAATTGGTATTTGTGCCATTTGCATCACCATGATTACGTAATAGGATGGTCTATATAAGCTTTTCGATAGTTAACCCTCTACAACCTTATCAAAACCAATGTCCTAATGTCTTTTGCCCGACATCATCAAAAGATGAGGCGTCATAACCGAAGAGTTGCAACACCCTATGTGCAACAGGTATTACCTGATGATATACATAATACGTGACGTCAAGCGAGTATTCGCGCCTCTCTGCGTATATTACGTTCCCCTCGCTCTTCTCTATGATGCCCACGGGGAAAGCACGGTCACTCGTCTTCCCCGCACCTTTTATGATAACATAAGGTATTTTCGACCCCACTTCGTATGCAATGCGCAAGGGAGAAGCGAATGCACGCTCTGCCGCGATAACATGTGTCTGCTTTGTCTCATAACCGCTTATCTTTCTGGTGAGTGTTTTGTAGATTATTAGCATATTTAACGGTATTTTACCACTCCTTAAGTCTCGTATGACGTTTTTAACATATTTAGATGCTGCTTCAGGGTCTTTTTCTCTCAATATCAGGTCTATCACTTCCGTCTGCACCTCCTTCGCCAGTTCACACCAGTCCCCACGGCGCACTTCCAACCCACGGACTACGATTTCACCTTTATCAGTAAGCGCGGCATACCGCTTCTTCTTACCGGTAAAGAAAATAGCTTTGAAGAAGTCCTGTATCTCCAGCTCAAGCGGGAACTCCTTCGAAATCTGTTCTGAAACTTCTCGCGCCTTCTCCCGTATCGTGCCTTGCCTATCGCCGGGTTCGTCATCGGGCAGCTTGGCGAAGACGCTATCTGTATCGCCGTAAATGACTTCTAAGCCAAGCGCCTCCGCTACTTCCACCGTACGCTTTATAAAGTACCGCCCCCATGCCGTGGTCGCCTCAGCACATTCTCGCTTGTAAAATTTCGCGGCACTCCACCCGGTATAGCCATAAAAGCTGTTCGTGAGGATCTTGATACTCTGCTGTTGTATATCCAACAACCGGTATTCTGGCATGTCTTTGGTATATCTCTTCATCTCGCTCTTTATCCTTCTCCTTCTCGTGATTAAATCAGTCATTATACTCTTAAAGAACCCATCCGGCGTCTTCCTGAATGCGTGCCCCACCTCCGGTGCGATATACAAATCATTGCTGGCTGCTTCTTCCCCAGGGACCACAAAAGTATCGGGCGAGACATTAAAGGAGATCATAATGGTGGGATACATGGAGGAGAAGTCGAGCGCGATAACATCCTCATGCAGCCCCTTTACAGGCGGCAGTACGAACCCACCCTCGAACGATTTCGCACCCCCGCCCTTCGGTGGTACCAGTTCCCCCCTTTTAAACGCCTCTAAGGTCAGAAAAGATTCTACCTGACGACCCCGGCCCATCTTCGCTAATTCGTCCAGGGGATAACCCACCATCCGGGAGAGTTCAATTTGCAGTGGTAACACCTTTTTCGCGATACCCAGCGTGCTAACTGCATCTGCTTTCGCATACGCGTATAGACGCTCACGAGCGGCGTTATTAAGCCAGCATTCAGTAATCTCTCGCGGTGACAAATTCACCCGGGCGTCTTTTTTCATCACACCGAGAAATTCTGATACATTCTCCAGCGTTTTCACCTTCACGCTGTCCAGGTCTCGCTTTGCCAGCTTAAACAGGTCAACGTTCAGCATGCCGGTGATATTTACACTCGGTAGCGCACCGACTTTATCGTATTGAACCTCACTGCCATCTGCACCCAGTTTCATGCGAATACCATGCAAATCTGCCCGTTCCTTTATGTACGCCCAGTCAAAACTGTCGGAATTATAGCCCACGATTATATCGGGTCTGAACTGCGTCACGAAGCCCAAAAAATCGGTTAATACCCGTCTGTCATCCCGGGCTCGATATTCTACCTCCGTCATCACAAATAACTCCGAGTTGACTTTGTTTTCCGTCTGGTATGCCACGGAAATGATGATTATAGGGTCCCTCTTTGGCGATGGCATACCCACCGAAGTTGACGCCATCTCACAATCGAATGCTGCGATTTTGAGCTCCGGCAACGCGCTCTCTACCTGCTTATTGTATCTTACGTTTGAAGCGAGAATAGCCGTATCGGCATAGTCCAATGCGAGTTCTTCTCCTTCTATGCGTATACCGTCACAGGGGCGCAGTTGCTGGTCTATCAAATATCGAATAGCAAACAGGATATCAGCTTCCAGCACGTTAAGACCCACTTTTATTACTGCCTCTCGCAACAGAGGCACGTGTCGTGGCTGCCATGCGAAGATCTTCAGTACCTCTCGCCTCATCCCGAGTAATTTCCGCTGACATATCTCCACCCGCTTTATTCTTATCTCGCCACTATCTTTATATATACTAATACTCTCAACCGCGGCTTTTTTCTCTTCCGCATCTCTATCATGAGCATAAAACCGTGAGTAATCGGGCATCGCATAGAAATATGGCTCGAAATGCCTGTCTAACACGACAAAATCCTCGCCTTCTTTGTCCTTGCACCACAATCGAATCACGGGCTTTTCTTTTCCAGCCTCGTCTTTCTCCGTTACGTAGTCAATATCGAGTAAAAAACCCTCTTTAATCATTTCTGGTCAACTTCCTCTTCTCTTCTCTTCTCATTTCCTCATTATATCTCGCGTTAATTACATTTTTAAAGCGGGAGCAGTTAAATCATCACTAACTAATGCGAATCGGAAGAGATGAAGAATATAATTGTGGGCGGAGGAAGAGCCGGGAAAGAATTAGCAGCACAGTTGCCAGGGTCCGTGATTATCGAAATAGACGCCAGTAAACGGGATGAGCTTTCTGAATTAGCGGGTGTGCAGGTGATAATAGGAGATGGAAGTGATGAGGAGCTATTAAAGCACGTGGGTCTGGCTGATGCTAAGGTGTTTATCGCGCTCACGAACAGTGATGATTTAAACTACCGGGCTGCGGCTATTGCGAAGCGACATGGCGTTCCCCGGATAATGGTTCGTGTGGAAGACCCGGGGGATAGGGCACGGTTCAATGAACTGGGTATTGAGCACATTATAGTACCCCAAAAGATGGTTGCCAATCTCGTTGCTGACATGATGATGCACTCCGAGGAGCGAGGTAGGTCATTCAAGAAAATCCTGGTCCCTATTCTCAGTAAAGATACGGTGAATCGGGCGTTCAAAGAAGCGTTGTTGATCAGTTCCATTGCGATGGGGGGAATAACAGCGGTTATGTCTGGCGATATAGATGGGAAAGAGATGGAAAACCTGGCGATGGAGATGGGTGTACCACTCAAGATATTCCCGGAAAAGGAAATACAGAAGGGCATCATAAAGAAGCACCTGCGTAATCCCGGGTGTATCATATTAGACACAATAAAGGCGCACTTTTATTTCCCGGATTGTATAATAATAGACCAGGAAGAGCTTGGCTTCTTCGCTCGGTTGTTTGGACGGAGTATCGTATTGAAATTGATACGGGCTGCATCTCAGCCAGTTCTTGTAGCACGGACGTTTAGATATTACGAGCAGGTGCTTACCCTTCTAGATGCTTCAGACACCGCAGAGCGAGTAGGACTGCATTCGGTTCAGATAGCGCATTTATGCGGTGCAGACATGAATCTACTTGTTCTTGAGGATGTGCCTGAGGAGGTAATAGACGGGATACGGAATAACGGGAAAAGATGGAACGTACGCATTATTGAGAAGCGGGTAGAAGGGAATCCAATGATAGAAGCGGTAAAAGAGGTAAAAAGTGGTAATTACGAGCTTACTGTGCTTTCATGGAAAGGGTCGGGAGTTATTCGTGCGGACCTGATAAAGAAGATAGTAAATGATGCGCCCGGTTCTGTTCTAACGGTGGTATGATGCCGATGACTATAACCCTAAGCCCACATATACTCTTATTAACGATAGCGGTCTTCGCGTTCATTATCCCTATTCTTTCGGGTAGAATCGGTGTTCCCGCGGTGGTAGGCGAAATCATCTTCGGCCTCTTCCTGGGTACGCTGGGTTTATCACTCGATACAGAAGGACTTATAGTTATAGACTTCCTTGCAGGCTTTGGACTGATATTTCTGATGTTCTTAGTAGGGCTGGAGATAGATTTCTCGAAGGTAGAGGTTTACGGTGTGAAACCATTTCTCATTGGCTTTTGTATCTTCATCATCACGCTTGGGCTCTCGATATTTATGACACTAAAACTGGGCTATGGGTTGTATCTTGCGCTTATTCTCTCAACTTCTGCGGTTGGGCTGACAGTGCCAACGATAAGAGAATTAGGGATGTTAAAGAGCGATTTCGGACAGACAATCCTCATAGCAGCATTCATTGCGGATTTCGCCACGGTATTGCTCGTGACGTTGTACACACTGCATTTTGAAAAGGGGTTCACATGGGAGATGTCTTTGATTGTGCTCGTGTTCGGTCTCTTTTTTATGATATATTACGTGGGTAAGCACGTAATCTGGCATTATCCGGAGCGATTATCCGCATGGTTCAAGTCGAACCAGCCATCGGAGATAGGCGTAAGAGCCGCCTTCGCATTATTGCTCGTATTCGTTGCTCTATCAGAGATAGCAGATGTAGAAGCCATACTGGGTGCGTTTCTTGCCGGAGTGATGCTTGCACTGTTGTTCCGTGGGGGGACAGTACTCGAGCAGAAATTGTATGGTATCGGGTATGGATTCCTGATACCGATTTTTTTTATAAACGTAGGAATGCGGTTTGACGTAGGTGCATTGTATGAACGTGGAATTTATCTAATTATTGCTAAGATTCTTCTTATCGCACTCGTGGTGAAGATAGTGCCGTCACTGCTTTTGGTCTTTCGGCATTCGTTGCAGGATAGCATTTCCGCTGGCGTTCTGCTCTCTTCGAGATTGAGCTTGATAATCGCAATGGCTGCGGTTGGTGTAGAACTGGGACTGATAGAACGGGGAATGGAATCGGCGATTATAGTGCTTGCGATAATAACGAGTATAAGTTGTCCGACGATGTTCAGGCGGATGCATCAAGTAGAATGTGCATAATATAATAAAGCTCGCGTTTTTTTTTTATGGAACTGGTTGAACTCAGGAAGTTTATAGACGCTCAGGTATTCCAATACCAACTACACCAATCACGTGCTTGAAGTTTATTTTACCGGTATACAATGCGCTACCTAACACTACCCCGCTTGCCCCCACCTCTTTTATCCACATCACATCTTCTACACTACTTACACCACCTGCTATTACCACAGGAACGTTGGCAGCCCCCACGAACTCCTCTATAATACCTTTATCTATACCTTTCATCAACCCTTCCACATCTATGTTCGTGAATAGCAGACTGCCAGCACCCAGCTCTTCTGCTTTCTTCACCACATCCTTCGCCTCCAGTCCTGTTACTTCTCGCCATCCATCTATCGCCACTTTACCCGCTCTTGCGTCCAGTGCGACCATCACTCGTTCAGAGGAGAACTCATCTGCTATCTGTTCTATAAGCTGTGGTGATTTCAATGCAGCAGTGCCAAATATTATTCGATTCACGCCTATTTTAAGGAGCATAACTGCTGCTTTGTAAGACCGGATTCCGCCACCCACCTGAGTTCTTGCATTGCTCTTTACACCTTCTGATTCAGTTATCGCTTTAATCAAGCCGAAATTACGCTGCTCTTCCATGAACGCGCCATCCAGGTCTATTATATGCAATCGTTTCGCACCCTGCACAACCCATTCTCTCGCGATTCCCACCGGGTTATCAGCCGAGAATATTACCGCCCCCTTCTTACCCTGCTGCAATTGGACACAGCTGCCTCCTTTCAAATCTACTGCCGGAATTACCTCAAATTCTTCCATGATAGTTGTGGGTACGTTCGAGTATATAAAAACGTATAGCAAAAGAGAAAGAAAGTGTCTTTTTATGAGGTGGTTTTATATCTATCGGATGGATGGAGATGAAGATGAAGGAAGAGCAGATTCAGGAGGAAGTGCGGTATTTCAACTGCCAGCTATCAGAGCTGATCGAGCAAAAAATGCGGTGCGAATCCAATAAAATCTTATTTGATGCACTGAATTATATAAGAGAGACCGGGGGGAAGCGGCTTCGTCCTATTATCTGTCTTCTATCGGCGGAAGCGGTTGGCGGCTCACGGGATAAGGCTTTATCCACCGCAATAGCGATTGAACTACTCCATAACGCTACTCTTGTTCATGATGACATAATAGACGAGAATTACGTACGCCGTAAGAAACCCTCGAATCCCATGAGATATGGCGAAAAGCGGGCAATAGTCATAGGTGACCTCTTGCTCGGGCTTTCTTGCGAGATGCTGGGAAGATGCGGCGAGCCGGAAGTCATAAGATTGGTCACCCGTGCTATCTCTGATATCGCTATGGGGCAGTATCTGGAGTTCACGTTGAGGTTACAGGACTTACAGGAAGCGACAGAGCATTTATACATGGAGATAGCGGAGTTAAAAACTGCATCTGCATTTATGGCGAGTGCCGAAGCGGGAGCGATGCTCGGTTGTGGCAGCGAGCTGGAAAGTGAGAAACTACGTAATTATGGTAAAAATATGGGCATGGCATACCAGATTCAAGATGATGTCTTAGACATCTGCGGTGACCCTACGATGACCGGTAAAACCGTAGGTCTGGACATTAAAAACGGAGAAAGAACGATTCTTGTAATCCACGCATTGAGTCATTCAAACCCATCAGAGCGGGCGTATATAGAAGAAATCATGACGAGGAAGGGGGATGTGGGCAGTTCCGAGATTGCCCGAGTCAGAGAGATTTTCATAACATCGCGTTCAATTCACTATGCCATTACGCTATCCAATGGACTTGTAAAGGGCGCGAAAAATAGTATAGAAGGGCTCGAAGATTCGGAAGCAAGGAGAAAACTACTGTTCATTGCGGATTTGGCTGCGAGGAGAATAGAAGAGCAAGCAATGGATACATTTATACGTCAATGAAGAGATGTTTTACTTTGACCTCATCTTCTCGGTCATCCTTTCAAATTGCTCAGACGGTTCCGCCCTCCCTGCTGTACTGAACTCAACCGCCTCTGCAATACCTCTTAGCCGCTCCCACGGAATTGATGCGACCATAATATCAGGGTCCCACCGTTCCAGCCTCCTTGCGCTTATGTCCCCAACCGAGAGGTTGAAGTTCCCTGATACAAGAGGATAGGTGATCATGCTCCAGCAGAGCGAGCCTCTCATCTCGATAGATGGGGTTTTTCCATCCCAGAATTGATTTAAGGTAATGAGCCTTGATGCCTGCTCGGCGTTTATAAGCATGAGGATAAGGTCAGGATGAAATATTCCGGTCATAGCAGGATAAAGAAATATCTTCTTTGAAAGACCATAGGGTGGTCTTGCAATCTTCTCAACCTCTACACTCGACCTTATCGCGGTTTTAACGTCATACCAGAGCTTTTCTCCTTCAACAAGCATCTTCCATGGTATTTCCCTCTTCTGGGTGAGACCAAGATGCGTCTTTCCTCCGTGACAGGCACAGCTCTCCTCTGTAAGCAGTATGACTTTCCCCTCAGAAGCCGCCAGTATCGCACCACACACGGTATAGCTCTCTATTTCAATCTCAACTCCCGGGTCTTCGTCGGCGTATTTTACCCCAACTGGCTCTTTTTCTATGTCTAAAGTCTCTACAATAGTTTTAACGTGTTTGATATATTCTTCCTCTTCCATCTACACCGCCTCCTTCAATCGCATATTTCGAAATATTCAGGAACCAATATCCATCTTTCAATATCTTTTCGCTATTGACTATTCTTATCCGGTTTTTGAACCCAGGTCCATCAATAACAAATGTGTGGTATTCACCAAATTCACCACAGTAATCGAGTCCTTTATGAGAACTACGTAAATCGCTTACAAATTCGTTATCTATCTTTCGTCCAAGCCACTCTTTGTCAAATAAATCTGCTTTAGCACTCACTACAATCGCCTCAAATCCTGCACCTATAAAGTCTGTTATGATTTGCTCGGAATCGCAGTTCCAAAATTACTTTTTTAAATTCTTGCTCATACGATATAAAATCTCTTTGAAGAATTGGAATTCCAATCGCTTGTGATTGCGCAGAGAGCAGTTCAGGATTTAGTTCATGAGACCCGCTTCTCTTCATATCTCTAAAACTCAAGAGATAGGAGACATCATACCCTTCTGAAATTGCTTTATAACATGCAAAACAACCATCTTTTCCTCCAGTCCAGGAGACAACAAGCTTGTTGTTAATTTTATCTAAAGTACTACCAGTTTTCATTTCCCGTACCTAATATTATACAGAGTCTGCACCCATATAAATTTAGGTTTTTGTTTAGTACCCAATGCTTGCATAATCAACCTCCTTTTTTCTGATGTCACGCTAATCTAATAGCGGGAATCCAATCGCTATATCTTCTCCCGTTTGCATCCACAAACTCCGTGCAGGTTATGAATCCCGTGGAAGTTGAATGATTACCGGTATGATGAATCTGCGGATAAGAACCTGTTTCTATGACGTAGGTGTATTCATTGTTTTTATACAGCGTGACAGAAGGAGTAATTGTTATGTTATGCCAGTCGCTCGAATAGCCGTTCCCGGTGCCACTTGCTATCAAGTCGCCATTTTCATATATCTTGATAGACTCGGTGTGCCCACCAGTGCCTGCACATGGATAGGTGTACACCCTGCTAAATCTGATGTCGTAAGACGGTATGATTTTGCCGTCGTGCTTGCCCATGATGCTTGGATATGGGTTAGGTGGCGAACCTGTGTCAAATATTTTCTCTTCCGGGGGTTTAATGTAATTATTTCAGGATTCCATCAGTGGATAATAATCTTTATCGGGATCTATGATGTATGGATTATCCCAAATACCATCATTATTGGCATCCGTGGAAGTGAAATTATGCCAGTAGTTGCCGAGATAGTTTGTGTAAGTACTACCCATGTAAGTGTAGTTTATTTTTTCGGGTGAGTTCCAGATGTTTGTTGATTTGTAGGAATAAACATTTTCGGTGTTGTTTATGAAATTGTTGAGATATATTTTGTTGCTGTTTGAATACCAGATGGAGATGCCGTAATGGTTGTTTGAGGAGCAATTGTTATTTGAAATGCTATTGTTGTTAGAATCCAAGAAGAGGTAGATGCCATTCCGGTTGTTTGAGCAGTCGTTGCTCGATATGCTATTGTTGTTAGAATCTGAGAGGTAGATGCCATCTGAGTTGTGTGAGCAGTTATTGTTCTTTATGGTAATGTAGGAGGAGTAAGCGGTTTGTATGCCGATACTTGCATTATTTAAGTTCTGATTTTCAACTAAAATGTTTTTGCAATTAATGAGTATGACCTGACCTGCACCATCAGGAATTATTCCTCCTTCGATGCCCCTCCAGTAATAAACTGGTTTCCCATTCACTGTGTTGCTTTTGTCTATCTCATGCTCGTAATGGGTTGGTAAATAACCCCGAATAACTATTCCGTTCCCCAGCATGATATTACCTGTTAATTTGTTGGTGCTTGAATACGAGAGGTAGATGCCATTCCCGCTATTATTTTCTGCCGTGTTATTTGCTATTGTGCTCCCGCTTGATGACAAAAGTCTAATACCCTGGTAATGGTTAGAGTTTGCTATGTTATTGCAAATCTCATTACTGGTTGATAAGTTTAGAGAGATCCCGTGGTAGTCATTGTTTGAGGCGTCATTATCGTTTATCCTGTTGTTGTTTGACTTCTTAAGGAGGTAGATGCCATCGACTCTGTTGTTCTTAGCCGTGTTGTTTTCGATGCTATTATTATTAGACGACCATAATAGAATGCCACTTTCATTATTTGAATTGACAACGTTGCCTGTAATTGCATTGCGATTACTGGATTCGCGCAATCGAATTCCATCAAATTTGTTGTTATTTGCTGTGTTGTTTTCGATGCTATTATTGTTAGATGACCATAATAGAATGCTGCCACCACCCGAGATGTTTGAGCAATTGTTGCTCGATATGCTGTTGTTGTTAGAATATGAGAAATAGATGCCATAGTTTTCGTTGTCCCCGGCAGTATTGTTTGTAACATTGTTATTATTACTAGATTCGTGTAACCAGATGCCATGTTTATTATCAGAGGCTAAGTTTTCTATTAAAGTGTTATTGTTAGATGCCCACAATAGAATGCCACTTTCATTATTTGCGTTGACTACGTTGCCTTTAATTGTATTGTGATTACTGGTTTCGCGCAATCGAATTCCATCAAATTTGTTGTTATTTGCTGTGTTGTTTTCGATGCTATTATTGTTAGATGACCATAATAGAATGCTGCCACCACCCGAGGTGTTTGAGCAATTGTTGCTCGATATGCTGTTGTTGTTAGAATATGAGAAATAGATGCCATCGTTTTCGTTGTCCCCGGCAGTATTGTTTGTAATATTGTTATTAATAGATTTGTATAACCAGATGCCATATTTATTATCAGAGGCTAAGTTATCTATTAAAGTGTTATTGTTAGATGACCACAATAGAATGCCACTTTCATTATTTTGCATTACGACATTATTAGTTATCCAGGAGTTATTGGATTTGTAGAGGTATATTCCATAAAGACCATTTTGAACTGTTAGCCCAGAAATTGAAGTGTTATCCACAGTAATAAATATACATGATTGAGCAGTATTGGCTGCTTGTATTATAGAATCCCCATTTGGGGCATAGATTGTTAGAGGTTTATTTATTACCAGGTTCTCATTATAAGTTCCAGGATAAACTTCTATTGTGTCGCCGGGCATAGCAGCTTCCACTGCCTCTTGTATAGTTAGATATTCTTCGGGAACACAGATCTTTTTTGGGACGTGTGTCTTTAATTTGATAAGAGTGAGATTGCTTGCCGTATCATCTTCAGGCCATAATAGTGGATGCTGTGGATTCGGGTAGAAGTTTTCTGAATATTCAACTATTTTTGGAAAAGAGTAATCACTTAATTCTCGAATGGAGATTCTACTATCACCATCAAGGTCTGCAGCTCCCCACAATCCCTGTACAATATAATAAGTAAATACGCCATTTTTCAATGCACTTGCCCATATTCCTGTTTCATTCATTCTGCTGGATGCTAATACCATACAATTGGCTTTTTCAAGGTCCATAGCGAATCCATCGAGTTCATACGTATTATACGTTTCTGTTGCCTCGCTTATTTGATATGGAGTGAGAACCCCTCCACTATAACATGCACTTAAAATTGCTACTGCTTTCTTTGCTTTCACCTCACCAATCCATTCTTCAAGTTCGTCATCTATTATCTCAGCGTCAAAAACTCTTAGTGACTCGTCAATACCATCAGCCTCGTCGCCATTATGATCAAGTGTATCATTATCTCCATGTCCGGAGAAAAAGAATAGACAGGTATCCTCCGTACCAGCGTTATTAGCCATCCACTGTATCGCATTCCTGATGTTTGCCTTTGTTGCACTTTCATTAACTAAAAATCGGATATGGCTCGCCTCCCAATTATCTGATGCTCGAGTGAGAACATTGTATATATCATGTGCATCCTGATACGCGTATACAGATGTAGCTCCAACTATAACAGCCCAATATTCCTCTGCTGGAGTGACAGTAGCTTCTTCGAATGTTATGCCGGTATAATTAGCATTTAAGGAGATGCCCTCGCCCTCAATTTCCCCACAGACCGACCCGTTGAAAAACAATCCAAGCATAAGCATCAGTCCTATAACGAAAATCGTCGCAATCTTACCCAGTAAGCCTGTTTTTCTTTCCTCGGGTCCTCTTATCCAATTCTTCATAGCCGGTTTTCGTTGAGAATTCTTTTTCAAACCTTTACCCTCTCCTTCACAAGTTCCACTTTTGAGAACTTAAAACTCATCTCCGCAACTGAAGAAGGACTTAATCTCTCTTTTGCATCCAGTATCTCTATACCAATTATTTCGTTATTTTTATCAAAGTCAATGATTATCCCTTCTCTGATCTCCTCGCTTATTTCATATTCCCCTTCCCTAAATTTTATATACATCGCATCCGCTTCAGGGTCGTATCTTATTTCCATTTTCTCACCTCCTTAAATACCTCCTTGGGTCAGCCCTATATGCCGAAATAACAATTATTTCTTCCCCATCCTTTTCATAAATAACTCTCAAAAGTTTATCATCAAACACTCTATGTGCTATTTTCCGATTACCATATCTATTAACGACTTCTATTGGATTCTTTATTGTCATTTCCACTTCCTTTTTACTAATTTTCCGCTCCTTTAATTGCTCTTCTGCATGTTTGTAATATTTTATCATTCTTTACTAAAGAAACAACTTAATAGCTGGTATCCAGTCATAATAAATTCTCCCATTAGCGTCAATGAATATATCGCAAGTGATTGTTCCCATGCCATTGGCTACTTCTAAGCTCTCGGTATGGTGAATCTGCGGATAAGAGCCTGTTTCTATGACGTAGGTGTATTCATTGTTTTTATACAGCGTGACAGAAGGAGTAATTGTTATGTTATGCCAATCGCCTGCATAGCCGTTCCAGGTGCCGCTTGCTATCAATTCGCCATTTTCATATATCTTGATAGACTCGGTATGCCCACCAGTGCCTGCACATGGATAGGTGTACACCCTACTAATTCTGATGTCGTAAGACGGTATGATTTTGCCTTCATGTCTGCCCATGATGCTTGGATATGGGTTCGCAGACGAACCAGTGTCAAATATCTTCTCCTCTTCAGCAGGTTTAACATAATTCTCCCAGGGCATAACCAGTGGCTGGTAGTCCTTATCCAAATCTAAATCTATGATGTATGGATTATCCCAAATACCATCATTATTGGCATCCGTGGAAATGAAATTATGCCAGTAGTTGCCGAGATAGTTTGTGTAATTACTACCTTTATAAGTGTATATTATTTTTTCGGGTGAGTTCCAGATGTTTGTTGAATTCTCGGAATAAACATTTTCGGTATTGTTTATGAAATTGTTGAGGTAGATTTTGTTGCTGGTGGTGTTCTGAAGGACAATGCCTCCAATGCTGTTGCCTATATTGTTTCCGGTAACAGCATTGCGGGTAGAATAGTTGAGGAATGAGATGCCGAGTTCGTTACCGGTGACTTCATTGTCAGTAATTGTGTTGCCATCAGAATACTCGAGGATGGAAATACCCATGACGTTGTCGCTAATAGTATTGCCGGTGATGGCGTTGCTGTTAGATTCGTATAGAGAAACGCCACCCCATTCATTGATGAGGTAGTTGTTCTGTATTCTTGAGTTACTGGTGTTGAAGAAACCAATACCTACGAAGTTGTTTATAAGATTCAAGTCTTTTACTGTGATATTGTCGCAGGAGATGCAGTAAACTGTGCCTGCGTTCGAGGACGAATCAATGACATTACCAGAAGCGCCTACAAGGTAGTAAATTGGCTTTCCATCTACGAGGTTGCTGGTATCAATGTCGTTGTTAAAGTCTGAGTAGCTATCGCCATCAGTTCCAAAGTTCCAGAGATTACCCATCATCAAATTATTCCTTAAAGTATTGTTGCTGGAATCCACCACATAGATGCCACTTAGGCTGTTGTTACTGGCATTGTTGTCTGTAACTATGTTGCTGTTTGATGCGTTAAGATAGATGCCACTCTCTCGATTGTTATCTGCCGTGTTGTTTGCGATTATGTTCTCGTTTGATGTCCAAAGTCCAATACCCTCGTAATAGTTAGAGTTTGCAATGTTATTGCGAATCTCATTACTGGTTGAAAAGTTTAAAGATATACCGTTGTAGTCATTGTTTGAGACATAATTATCAGTTATCCGGTTATTGGCGGACTCATTGAGATAGATGCCATTATCTCGATTGTTCTCTGCCGTGTTGTCTGCGATTATGTTCTCGTTTGATGACAAAAGTGCAATACCCTCGTAATAGTTAGAGTTTGCAATGTTATTGCGAATCTCATTACTGGTTGATGAGTTTAGAGATATCCCGTTGTAGTCATTGTTTGAGACATAATTATCAGTTATCCGGTTATTGGCGGACTCCTCGAGATAGATGCCATTCTCTCGATTGTTATCTGCCGTGTTGTTTGCGATTATGTTCTCGCATGATGACAAAAGTACAATACCCTGAGCGAGATTGTTTAAGGCCTCGTTATTGGTTATTTTATTGTTGTTTGAGCCAAATAGGTATAGTCCAAAAAAACCATTTTGAAATGTTAGCCCAGAAATTGAAGTGTTATCTACAGTAATGAATATACATGGTAAAGTCCGATCAGCTTGTATTATCGAATGCCGAGCTCGGGCATTTATTATCAGTGGTTTATTTATAATCAAGTTCTCATAATAAGTGCTAAGAAAAGTCCCAGGATAAACTTCTATTGTGTCTCCGGGCATAGCAGCTTCCACAGCTTCCGGAATCGTGCGATATTCCGCGGGAACACTGATCTTTTTGGGGACGTACGTCTTTAATTTAATAAGAGTGAGATTGCTTGCCGTATCATCTTCAGGCCATAATAGTGGATGCTGTGGATTCGGGTAGAAGAATTCTGAATATTCAACTGTCCTTGGAAAAGAGTAATCACTTAATTCTCGAGCGGAAATTCTACTATCACCATCAAGGTCTGCTGCTCCCCACAATCCCTGTACAACATAATATGTAAATACGGAATTTTTCAATTCAAATGCGATCCATCCAATTTCATTCATTCTGCTGGACGCTAATACCATGCAATTGGCTTTTTCAAGGTCCATGGCGAATCCAAATCCATCGAGCTCATTCGACGTTTCTATTGCCTCGCTTATTTGATATGGAGTGAGAACTCCTCCACTATGGCATGCCTCTAAAATTGCAACGACTTTCTTTGCTTTCACCTCACCAATCCATTCTTCAAGTTCGTCATCTATTATCTCAGCGTCAAAAGTAATTAGTGACTCGTCAATACCATCAGCCTCGTCACCATTATAATCAATTGTATCATTTTCTCCATGTCCGGAGAAAAAGAATAGACAGGTATCCTCCGTACCAGCGTTATTAGCCATCCACTGTATCGCATCCCTGATGTTTGCCTTTGTTGCACTTTCGTTAACTAAAATTTGGATATGGCTCGCCTCCCAATTATCTGATGCGCGAGTGAGAACATTGTACATATCCCGTGCATCATGATACGCGTATACAGTAGTAGCTCCCACTATAACAGCCCAATATTCCTCTGCTGGAGTCTCAGTAGCTTCTTCGAATGTTATGCCGGTATAATTAGCATTTAAGGAGATGCTATCGCCCTCAATTTCCCCACAGACCGACCCGTTGAAAAACAATCCAAGCATCAGCATCAGCCCTATAACGAAAATCTTTACAATCTTATCCATCGCTTCTTCTTCCACGTATCATCATCACCTATTGAGGTGAGGTATTTTTGGTTTTTATTTTTATCAGGAGATTCAGCAACGATAGGAGTACTAACTACAGTGGGAGTTGCACTGATTGCTGTTATGGCAGCAATTACGGGAGATTCAGCAGAGTATCCCGAATATATCTGAGTCGCGTTCTCGAAAGAGTCGCCGCCGCCTAAAGATCCTGCGCTTGCTGTCTGAATGCCAAACGATATTACCACTATTAACATGCCAAACAGGGCTATTGCCCGCATATTTTCCTTATGTTTCATTTTTTACATATCACCTTCTTTTCCTTTTATACCTTTTCTGCCAGAGGTATTTAAAAGCTATTCGATTTATTTATAGTCATTTTCACCATCTCATTTTTGAGAGCTCATTTCGAGCGATGTTTTTTTAACGCTTTCCAAGCCTCCACCGCAATGAAAATAGTAATACTCACAGCGAGAGCAATACTCCAATCGAGAGGAGTTAATGGCTCTGTATGAAAGAACCATCCTGTAAATGGTATTTGTATTGCGAAGATCATGAGAAGGATGGAGCATATTACACCTAATATCAACCATTTATTAGAGAAGATGCCTACTCTTAGCAAAGAATGTCTTTCCGAACGGCAATTAAACGCGTTTATCATCTCGTATAGAATGAAGGTTGCGAATACCACCGTTTGCGCCTTCTCTACCTCTTTACTATCATAACCTGATAGATATTTCAAGAATATTCCCATGCAGCCGATGAATATTACCACAGACATAAGTATTAGCAGATGAAGCGTTCTTTTTGTAAATACACCCTCATCAGGGTCTCTTGGTTTCCTTTCCATTATATCCCGGTCAGGTGGGTCAATGCCCAGGCCCATTGCGGGTAAATCCTCTATTACCATATTTGCCCATAGTATCTGTATTGCAATGAGTGGGAATGGAAGCCCGAAGAAGAAAGCACCTGCCAACAGACATACTTCGGCAAAGCCGTAAGAGAGTATATAGGTGAGATATTTCTTCACGTTATCATAAATGGCTCTGCCTTCTTGTATTGCAGCCACGATGGTCGCGAAATTATTATCGGTCAATACCATATCAGATGCCTCTTTCGCTACATCGGTTCCTGAGTTCATTGCTATCCCTATATCACTTCTTTTTAAAGCCGGTGCATCGTTTATTCCATCACCGGTCATAGCAACCACATCACCATTTCTCTTTAGCGCTTCCACTATTCTCAATTTGTGCTCCGGAGATACCCTTGAATAAACACCGACGTTGCCAACAATTTCATCAAGCTCTTCTTCGCTCATCTTCTCCAGCTCTGCTCCTGTCAGCACTTTTTCACCGCTAAACATGCCAAGTTCCTCGGCGATTGCCATAGCTGTTAGTTTATGGTCTCCGGTTATCATAATAGGCTTTATTCCCGCTTTTTTGCAGCGCTCTATCGCATCTCGCGCCTCTTCTCTCGGTGGATCCGCCAAACCAAGCAATCCAACAAAAGTGAGGTCCTTTTCTATATCTTCTGCGGTGTATTCCTCCTTTTCTCCGTCAGGTAATTCCCTGTACGCAACTGCTATTACCCGCAATGCTTCAGCAGCCATCTTATCGCTTATATTTAACACATCTCTTCTACCGTCATCCTTTATCTCTTCTATTACTGCTTCTCCTTCGTTATCCCGGTAAATGCTGGTGGAAAGCGTGAGCAATACTTCGGGCGCGCCTTTCACGTATGCTACTCTTTTACCCTCTACCGAATCGTAATGAATCGTGGTCATTCTCTTCCTTTCACGTTCAAACGGTATCTCACCTACTCGCCTGTATCTCTTATCCCATTCCTCCTTCTTCAAACCTGCTTTCTCCGCTGCTACAACTAACGCGCCTTCCGTTGGGTCTCCATGTATCTTATAGCCATCTCCTTCCTTTACCAGCCTTGAGTCATTGCACAACGCAGCGATTTGAACCGCCATTCTCAAATCCTCATATGGTTCTATTTTTTCCCCTTTCGAGAGAAAATCACCTTTTGGCGCATAGCCCGCACCCGTAACTTCTATCATCTTCCCTCCAACATATACGCTGCGGACGGTCATTTCGTTCTTTGTCAGCGTTCCGGTTTTATCTGAGCATATAGCAGTTATGCAGCCTAATGTTTCAACAGCCGGCAATTTCCTTATTATCGCTCGCTTCCTCGCAATTCTCTGCACGCCCAGCGCCAGAGTCCCGGTAATGATAAGAGGCAATGTTTCTGGTACTAACGCCACCGCCAAGCTTATGCACCATATAAGCATCTCGAGGAAATTACGTCCTTTGAGCACACCTATTAGTAATATCGTTATACTGATAGCCACATACGCAATGCTCAGCCATCTCCCGATTTCATTTATTCTCCTTGTCAGCGGCGTTTCTTCCTCTTTCGTACCAACCAGCATTCTCGCAATCTTACCGAGTTCGGTTCGCATACCGGTTGCAGTTACCACCGCTTTACCCCGCCCATATGTTACGGTCGTCCCCGAATAGACCATATTTCCCCGCTCTGCGATTAATACGTCCTCATTAAGCACCACCACTTCCTTCTTCACAGCAGCTGATTCACCTGTAAGGGGTGATTCGTCCAGCTTTAAATTCACTTCCTCTATCAATCTTGCATCAGCAGCTACCCGGTCTCCAGCCCGGAGAACCATAATATCACCGGGAACTATCTCCATAGAGGGTATCTTGACTTCGTTCCCGTCTCTCATAACGCTGGTAGTAGGCGCAGCTATCTCCTTCAACGCTTTAATCGCCTTTTCAGACCGGTATTCGAAGAAGAAGCCTAAAACGACACAAAGAATAACTGCTGCGAATATAACAGTTGCGTCTATACCGTGCCCTAATGCTGCTGATATTGCAGTAGCAACCAGAAGTATAAGGATAAGAGCATTTTTGAACTGCGAGAGGAAGATTCTAAGCATTGTAAATCTCTTCTCTTCCGTTATTTCATTCGTGCCGAACTTATTTTGCCTTATTTTCACCTCTGTGGGGTTGAGCCCTTCTTTCGAAGATTGGAGCTCTTGCAAAGCTTCTTCTGGCGCTATCAAATGCCATTGTGGATTCTCTTCTTCTAAATCTGCTAAACCTGTTTTCATATCATCGTATTGCTGATTTTATTTTATAATTAGAAGGGTATGTATTTGTTAGCAGATAAAGTAAAAATGGCAATAAATGGCAGGCAATCTATGTGCTCTGGCACTGGGGTGATATATGCAAGTAATGCGGATATCCCGAAGGTAGAAGAAATCGGGGCAAGAGCAAGATTAAGATTATAATGATCCCTAAAAACATAAAAGATAGAACATATCATCAAAGCAAGAGAATAAATTAATAGTATTTATTTAGCTCACCGCAAACAAAGCTCATTGACGAGCAATTTTTTTAGCTCATTATAGACATCTTTTCCCTGTAACCGCCACGTGGCGAAGACCGAAGCGATGTACTGGTAATATTCAGCGCCAATAGTTTTTACCGAGAACCCGTATCCCCGTCTCGTCCATATAATTCCACTCCGCAGTTCTGACTTTGTCGATATTTAAGGAATACGCAGTCTTGCAGGCTCCTCCTACACGGAGGATAGCATCCTGAATGCCCTTAGGTGTGATGTCGAAGGCATAGAAGGTCTTCGGGAGCCAAAAAGTCATGCCGTGCATAATCCTGAAACGATCGACCCCCAGATCGTTGAGACCGTGAGAAAGATTAAAAGAGATGCTGGCAGAGAGGGAATGGGAGGATGTAGGGGGATTGGTGATGGTTTTGGAAGAGGTTATCTCAGCATACAATGATGCTCCGCATCAAGGGTTGGATGGTCTATCTCCAGACGGGTATGAGCGGACACTCATGTGTATGGCATCCGGTTGACTATAACAATTCCCCGTGCACTCTGCGGTTAATCAGACAAGCCACTTCTCACATTGTAAACCGCTTATATATCCTCGTTATTTTTTCAGGCAGTTTTACAACATCATTTATCACTACCCATCTGCTATTGGCATACATTCGTGGCAAATACTCCGCTGCTTCACGATCAACAGTAATACAAAACGACTTGATACCATACCGTTGGGCTTCTTTCAATGCCATTCTCGTGTCTTCAATCGCGTAATTTCCGTGATAATCCCGATCTAACGGCTTACCATCGCTCAATAGAATAAGCAGCTTTCTCTTCTCTTCCCTTCTTCTCAATTTAGTTGTTGTGTGCCTAATAGCCGGTGCAATTCTCGTAGATTGCTTATTCGTCATTGTAGATATTTTGCACTGTACTATCGGGGCATAAGAGTCCTCAAAATCTTTGATTAAAAAAAACACCACATTATCGCGTCCATACCCGGAGAACCCGTAAATAGCAAAAGCATCGCCTAATTCTTTCAATGCTTCCGACATTAATATCAATGCTTCCTTTTCACATGTTATTGTTGCTCCTACTGTACTACCACTCATGTCAACGAGAAAAGCAACTGCTATATCTCGCGTTCTTCTTTCGGTTCGTACGTAGTTTCTTTCGGAAGGTGAGAGCCTTAGTCGCTTATCAATAAAATATTGAACCGCTGAATCCAGGTCAATATCATCGCCATCAACTTGGCTCCTTAATTTTACCTTACCCTCCGGGCTGAGCATCTGGAATTCTCGCCTAATTATCTTTATCTGTCCAGCATACTTCTGAATTGTGTCGAGATAGAACTCGTCTGAACCACCCTCTAAAATTCGTTCTCTAACCCTTGACCAATTCAATCTATAATCTCCGATGTCACTACCCCACTCGGGATATAAATAAGTACCTTCCTCGCGACGAAGTCCTCTTTCATCAGTAATTAATGTTTCAAGGTCGCTTAAGTAATCCTTCACCTTGTTTGGCTCAAGAGCATCAATTCTCGACTCGACGTCTTTTGGTTTGATACCTTTTTCTTTGAACACTGCCCTTAACAGTTCTTTTACTGACTCTTCTGATGCGTAATTTACCGCCGAATTACGCTGTTGGGAGGTTTGCATTTGCACGTAATCACGTGTATGAGCTTTTCTATATTCTCTTTTTGGCGGTGGAAGCTGGTTACCTTCATCTTGGCTATCCTGCTCTTCAAATTCATCGTCTTTTTTATCGTTTGTATTGGTTGGTTCGCTACCCATCTTCTCACTAATTTTTCGCGCTGTTCTACCGAAATTGCCTATATTTTGATTGACCTGCGATTGGTCTAAAGGAGCAGAAAACGGAGTCACTGGTTGGTAGGGCCCTTGAAAATTATCATCTATCAAGAAGTATAATTCCGCTGCCACCCTTGCCGTTTCGTGGACGTCTGCATGAGGAGAAGATAGAGTTTGGCTTATTGATAAGGCTTGTTCAACTGTTTGTTCTAATTTTTCCGGAACTTGTTCTTTTGTTCTTCCGGCAATTAACCGTTGTGCTATAAGCTCTACCGCTCTTTGTTTATCATTAGCTAATTCCGCAATAGGAGCCCTTTTGGAAGACGCATGAACGTTCATTTCTGATATTTGTCTACCAAGAACAGGATATTCGGCTTGCAGCCGTGAATTAATTCTATAATCTTCAAGTATGGTTATAAGGTCCTTCGCTAATGCTGGCTCAGGAAAGAGTGCATAAAAATTCCACAGGTCGCTGGTTCCGTTCATTTTACGCTTTGCCTCATGGGTAGTCGCAAGAGTGCTTATGAATTTATTTATGCAGTCCAACAATTACCTACAACCAATAAATACTTTGCTGTTCCAACCTTTCTATCCGCATCTATCCCAAACGGCATAAATATTTATTAATGTGATGGGAACTTTTAGAACTACTGTTTAGAGCAATTTTGGCTTCTTCCTGGTTCTTTTCACCCGGGGTTACCGGGCATGACTTCGTATATCCTCCATCTCTCTTCTCCTTCTCCTTCGCCTATCACCTTATCATATTTTAAACAAAACCGCGTTTCATCCTCAAATGCCGAATAATTTATCGCAAAGTGGTTATCGGTTGCGAATGCACTCTCGTATGGTCCAACGCACACGTAATCCACGCCGTATTCCTTAACAAGCGTGTAATTACCCGTATACATCTCTATTTCATCTCCCTTACGTTCACAAATGCTCGTCCAGTTTATACCGTGCGACCACAGCCAGCCCTCATAGCCCATCACCCGCAGTCTACCCGACAAAGAAGATATGGGCTGATTATGCGCACTTCCGGTTAAGAACACACTATCTGGTGCCGTATTCTCCCGCACCCAATTTGCAACTCCTATCTCGCCTCCTGACCACATCCTGCATTCCTTCGCGCTCATCTCGACATGCGAACCCACGCCGCCTAAAATGCAACCGCAGACCAAAGCGGCAAGCAATAAAGTACCGACATCCCTTTTACGCGCTCTTACATAATCACTCAACCAGAATATCGCTACTGCCACCAGTATGACGGTCAGGGCATACCAATGTAAAAATAACTTATAGTTGTCGAAGTACCAGGGCTGGAATTTTACGATATTTGCGATTACGAAGAGTCCCCCAAAAGGCAGATAGAATGCTCTTACGCTTCGCGTTGTCTTAAAGAAACCTAATGGCAGCAGGAAGAAGAGAATACCCAGGTTTATCAGCCATAATTTTAACACTAAGAAGATAGACTTCGCGAATGAGAAGAACGCACCGGAAAGCGACCAGTCAAATCCCAATATCAGTTTGCTGTTCGCTTCCGTCCAGCCGGGAAAGAGCAAGAAGAAATTTGCGGTTATGCCTGTCTGGATAAAGAATATCTGAGGTAAAGATAACAAAATGAGCGGTGTAAACAGAATGGCGAAGTTTTTTAAATCGCTCTTACCCGGCAGTTTACAGGTGGGTGCGCGATTTTTGTATGTTGCAATAGTGGTAAGGACTAAAGATAAAGAAACAAATGCAGTAGCCATGAACGAATGCGCGTGGATGTATGGTAACAGACCAACAAGTGTGCCAGCCAGAAATAGTTCTTTATACATCACTTCCGGCTTGTTTCCGCTGCATGCCTCCGCACTGAATAACGCCTCGTATAGCAGGATATAAACAGCAAACGAGATAGCCATGCCCAGTATCGCCGTTCTTTGTGGCATTATAACAGCGTACATCGGGTTAAGGAACGCAAATGCAAATTGTGGGAGCAGATGCTCCATGAGATATGACGAGGGGTAGCCGGAGAAGATGAATATAACAACAGCTAACGCACCTACTCTCTTCAAACCCGTCAACCGGTAGGCGAGGAAGAAGAGCAGCCCGAAGAGAGCAGATTGAAATAATATGTTTGGTATGATGATCGCACCCCTCAGGACCAACCCGGCTTTCATTAATACCGCCGAGTAGAAATCCATGAGGAATGGATAGTGCATCTCGGTATGCAGAAATTGCGGATACGCCGGCGGGAATGTGACTCTCCCGCCATAAACGAACCCGGTGATAATAGAGGTATGAAAAGGATAATCCGCCCATACAGTATGAAATGCGTATAGATTACCTGCTGCGTCAGGGCGTAAAACTCCGTATAGATTCATAAATAACAGGTAGAGCAGAATAAACGCGAAGAAGATGAGTGTATATTTATCAAATTTGAGAATGTTATCAGAGTGATTCTTGTGTGTGGCTATTAATCTACATATGGCACTCAGTAAAGCGCAAATCACAATGCAAAGCAGGATAATCACGGTGCTTAACGTGCCGCTGCCGCTTAGACATGCCAGAATGAAGATGAGCCATATTGATATTGCGTGTCCAAGTACAATCGAGAAGAAAGCACGTTCAAGCACAAAGAAACGGATGTCTAAAAGAGTGGAGATAGAAAGCCCAAGCAGGAAGCTAACCACGATGAAAAGGAACCATAGTAGCATGGCTGTCTATTTGCCTTTCCGGCTTTTAAAGATTACCTATTATGCCAAAAGTATCAAGAGGTTTTTATCTGCTCAATTGATGTGGATTAATAATCTTATTCCATACCAATTAAATACCTCGATTCAAAAGGGTGAGCAGCGTATTTATATATAC
This sequence comes from Halobacteriota archaeon, assembly GCA_049287525.1. Lineage (GTDB taxonomy): Archaea > Halobacteriota > Syntropharchaeia > Alkanophagales > Methanospirareceae > QENJ01. The sequence continues at coordinate 90,980 of JBAQFZ010000008.1, forward strand.
TATACCATCTAAATATGATATGATATGCAATGTTCGTTATTCCGACATGCACATGCAGGGAACTCCCCGTTTGCGAAACCTCCTATTCTATTTGATATAGTTGTGGTGAGAGAGCATGGTAATCGAAGAATACTTTAAATATAATGAAAACTGGAAATTCAGGAGAATAACGAAATCTATTGATTACAATAGTTTCGAGTCCTTTTTTGATAAAGTTAAGACCCGGGGAGTCATATTAGAATCCGCAGAAGTTGCACCAATATATGGGCGATTAAGCTTGATTTTAATTGACCCGCCAGTTCAAATTATAGGCAAAAAGGACAAATTTGAAATTATAGCCCTTAATAAAAGAGGAGAGAAGATATTAGAACTATTAAATGAAGAGCTATTCAGATACGCAACCGATTTAAAGATAAATCCGGGGTCAATCAAGGGCTATGTTGAAAAAGAGAATGAGAATAAATTATTTGATGAGTCTAAACGATTTAAACAAAGGAACATTTCTTATGTCATAAGGACATTTCTCGACTTTTTTTCCGCTAAAGAGCGATTTTCAGGACTGTACGGCGTATTTTCTTATGATTTCGTAAGACTTTTTGAGGATATACCGGATATACATGAAGATGAGGGAATACCGGATTTTAATCTATTTCTTCCGGATTTTATCGTATATTTCGACCATCTCAAAGAACAAGCTGACATCTATTTATACGATTTTTATGACTTTGATACGAACGCCGAAGAATATTTCAACAGAAGATACGCCGAAGTCGAGCATATTGCTACGAAAAGGCAGAGAAATAAAGGAGAAATACGGGAAAGTATAAGAAGAAATAGAAATCGTAACCTTATCACAAAGAGAGATTATGAGGAGATGGTAATAAAAGCAAAAGAAGAAATGCGTAAAGGCGAAATATTTGAGATTGTTCTCTCTCACTCGCGGTATTTTAAATGCGATAGAGCACCACTCGAGATTTACCAAAAATTCCGCACGATTAACCCGTCGCCCTATTTATTTTACGTTAATTTTGGCGAGGATTGTTTAGTTGGAGCATCTCCAGAGATGTTTTTGCGCGTTGAAGATGGTCGAGTTCAAACAAGGCCTATTTCCGGGACGATAGAAAGAGGAGAAAATGCGATAGACGACTACAATAAAATGATGGAACTCTTGAATTCGAAGAAGGAGAAATCCGAACTTGATATGCTGATTGATCTGGCAAGGAATGACATAGCTAGAGTTTGTAAGCCGGGTATAGAGGTAAAAGATTACCGGTTTGTGGAGAAATATTCGGGCGTCATGCACACGGTGGCACATGTGGAAGGCATGCTGGATACTAAAAATTTCGAGCTTTTTGATGCTTTCATCGTATCACTGAACGCGGGAACTTTGACCGGTGCTCCAAAAGTTGCAGCAATGAATTTAATCGAGAACTTTGAGAAGTCACGACGGGGCTATTATGGTGGAAATGTGGGGTATATTACCTTCTCGGGCAATTTAGATTTCGGGATAATCATTAGAACTGCATATATACGAAATAATATTGCAGAAATTCGCGTAGGTGCAACTTTACTTTACGACTCAGAACCCGAAAAAGAGTATATAGAAACGATGAATAAAGGGAGTGTCTTCTTCAAAATCATAGAAGATATAGGTATAGGGGCATGACTAAAATGTTTAAGGTGTTCTTAGTGGATAATTATGATTCATTCTCCTTCAATCTGGTAGATTATTTTAGAAGATTTGGTAGCGAAGTTATTGTCTATCGGAATAAATTAAATGTTGATACAATTGAACAGAACAATCCGGATTTAATTGTGTTATCACCAGGTCCTTCGATTCCTGAAAACGCAGGTAATCTGCTTAAAGTAGTGGATAGATACCACACGCAATATCCTATCTTTGGCATTTGTTTAGGACATCAGGCAATAATAGAATATTTTGGCGGCGAACTGGATTTCCTGTCCTACCCCTGTCATGGTAAGCACACTCTAATTCAGCATGATGGGAAGACAATCTATAAAGACATTATCAATCCCTTCCTGGGTGGAAGATACCACTCTTTAATCGGGAAGAAAATCCCAAAGAGCCTCGAAATTACGGCTACCGCAGGGGATATTGTAATGGGTGTCCGGCATAAAAGATTACCAATAGAGGGTGTTCAATTCCATCCCGAATCAATATTAACCTTTCCAATCGGGCTAAAAATCATTCAAAATGTAATTTCATGGACAGTGGGATCCGAACACCGATAATAAATAGCACCTGCTATACCAGCAACTTTTGCTTTATCTCTTGCAATTCCATGCCATCCAGGTGCAACATATCCGCAATCTGGGACTCTGGATAATCTTCTATGTACATCCAGATGAACTCCTGCTCCTTCTGCGATAACTTCTCTTCTTCCATGAGTTCGCTAATCCTCGTCACTTTTCCCTTCAAGTCCTTTATGAACGCCCCTATACGCACTGGTTTCGCTTCTGCTAACTGCTTGTTACGTATGGTACCCGCTTTCGGATACCCAAAGGTGTTTAAAGTACGACCTATGGAATTGAATTTCAGCAAGGGTATGCCCTCCTTAGACCGACGTGCATTCTCTTCTTCATATATCACCTCCGCCGATAGGCCCGCTTCACTATTTAACCGCTTTAAGTAGCGGTTCATCCAATGCTCCTTGCTAACTCCTTTAATTTCTTCCATTGCTTTCTCTTTTCCTATTTTTTTGTTTGATTGACTACTTATCCTACTACATGCATCCCGTTATTTAATTAAGGTTATTAATATAAATACTTACATAAAAACCTACCTGTTTGTTGAGCATTTAAAAAACTCGTTATTCCAAAAACAGCTCTGGTTTAGTCCTTCTTAATTACTATTAAGGAATATATTATCATAAATAGGAGCGGAAAGATGTATGTATGCTGAGCGAATAACTTCGCTGCCTCCGTACCTTTTTGCGGAGATAGATGCGAAGAAGAAGGAGACCGAGAAGAGAGGCGTAGACATAATAGACATGGGCATCGGTGACCCGGATTTACCGACACCGCCGCACATAGTGGAAGCGATTTGCCGTGCAGCAAAAGACCCGTTCAATCACAGGTATCCCACTTATAATGGAATGCTTGCATTTCGTGAAGCCGTAGCCGCATGGTATAATCAAAGAAAACACGTGAGTTTAGACGCTGAGGATGAAGTTCTTACTTTGATAGGGTCGAAAGAAGGGATAGCGCATTCCGCATTCGCATTTTTAAACCCCGGTGATGTTGCCCTCGTACCCGACCCTGCTTATCCTGTCTATAATAATGCCACGATCCTGGCGAACGCCATTCCGCATTCGGTTCCCTTAACAGAAGCGAACGAATTCAAGCCCGACCTTGAGCGTATAGACAGAGAAGTGACGAAGAAAGCGAAAGTCATCTTCTTAAATTATCCAAATAATCCCACTGCGGCAACGGCGGACAAAGCCTTTTTTAAAGAGGTCGTGGATTTCGCCCACGACCATGACATCATCATTCTTCATGATAACCCGTATTCCGAGCTGACGTTTGATGGCTACGAGGCGCCAAGTTTTTTGGCGGTAGACGGTGCAAAAGAGGTAGGTATCGAGTTTAACTCGTTATCCAAGACTTATAACATGACCGGATGGCGAATAGGCTATGCAGTCGGGCATCCTGAACTCTTAAAGGGTCTGAGACTTGTGAAGACCAATATAGATTCCGGCGCTTTTCAGGCGGTTCAGGTCGCGGGAATAGCAGCGCTAATGGGTTCTCAGAGCTGTATAAATGCGAACGTGACTGTTTATAAAGCGCGTCAGGATATTTTAGTTGACGGGCTGAGGTCTGCCGGAATGAATGTGAATAAGCCAGGAGCTACGTTTTATCTCTGGGCAAAGGTGCCTTCCAGGTTCACCTCTATTCAATTCTCCATGTTATTGCTGGAACGTGCAGGTGTAGTAGTAACGCCTGGAATTGGTTTCGGCGAGCAAGGGGAGGGTTTTATTCGATTCTCTCTTTGTGTGGATAGAGAACGGATAAGAGAGGCATGTGAACGGATAAGAGGGCTTCTTATTTAGATGTTTTGTATTTGTATAGCTGTTGTGAAGATGCAAGTGGAAGCACGAAAGCAGAGTTCTGTTTTCTATTCTCTGTTTTCTTCTCCTCACCTCAAACCTGTATCCTGCATCTTGAATCCTAGCAGCTAAACATCCAAATACTATATTATATTATTGACTGCGATTAATTAATATATTAAGTGACTACTATACTATGAACCGCAAAAATGCAATCATCGCGGTGCTTTCTATTCTCTTGATTCTATCGGTTTCTACTTCATTACATCTCCATCACCAGGAGCAGCGAGTAATAACAGCGCAAAAGGCGATTATAGCGGAACTTTCCCGAATGCATGATACCGGGAGTAGAGCGATAGCAGGAACATCGGCTTTCATAAACGTCTCGGAAGGTACCCGTTGCGCTAAAATCGTTGCCGTAAGGAGCGATAACAATTTAGGCGTGATAGGCTCGGTGTACGTGGAGATAAAGTCGGGAAATGGCAATGTCTGGGTCAATACGAATCCGTTTACCGAGCTCACCACGCAATATTCGGTAAGAGAAGCGGTAAAAGTTGCTGTGGACTACACAAATATAAACATCTCGAATAAAGACATCTCCATCTTCTTCGACATAAATGGCAGTTTAATCGGCGGACCTTCTGCGGGTGCTGCTATTACGGTAGCCACCATAGCTGCGATAGAGGGTAAGAGCGTAAGGCAGGACGCGGTTATTACCGGGACGATCGAAGGTGGGGGGTATATAGGACATGTAGGGGGTGTACTTGAGAAGGCAGAAGCGGCGGAGAAGAGCGGTATAACTCTTCTCCTGGTGCCACTCGGGCATAAAAATCTGACCTATTACGAGCAGAAGACAAAAGAGTATGATATATTCGGATTTACGTTTACAAGGTCATATTATGCGCCAAAGGAGATAGACCTCGGTGAGTATATGACGGGAAAGATGGAAGTGGTAGAGGTATCAACGATAGATGATGCGGTGAGGTATATGATACGCTGAACTGGTTGTTGCGTGTAACTCGGGAGGTTTCATTATACAACTACCTCCGGAATTCTCAAAGGGGAGTGAGGAGAGTAAGCCCCCTTCTGTTTCAGCAGCATTTATCTATGCGTCACTTTTGACTTGCACCCACGAGGTTGGTCGTTCCATCCGTGACCATACGACCTCATCCTCCCGGACTCATCGCTTTAATATAGCACGGTTTCGTTTCTATACCAGAGCCAAGACTCTCGCCTTATGCCCTCTCGGCATTCGTGTTCTTATGGAGGGGGGACTTTCCTCAGCCAACCCTTTTCCGCTTATCGCCCGTGTTGAGCGAGCTTTCACGGAAGAGAGCCTACCGGCAGCTGCTCTTCCTCTCTCCCCTACATTAAGTTATCCTCTTGGAATATATTATATTAGTAATTGCTCAATATACAGGGGGGGGGTTTTAAAAATCAAAATCGAAATCTTTATAATGCGATATTTCAAATGCGTATTTATTATGGCTACCACTATCCCTGAAGAGATAGTAACTCTGGATCCAGAAAGCATAGATTTTAGTGACAAGGAAACAGTCAAAACCTTCATAAATAATCAAACTTCTCAATATCATAGAATCACAAGCACAGCTCAATGAAGAGCTGCAAAATAAAATTCAATCCCTGGAAGATGCGATAAACAGGCTGAAGGGCGAGAAAGGAAAGCCAAAGGTCTCGCCTAAGACAGTTGAAAATGAAGTTGACATCCCAAACCAAAAAGGGGAAGGGGAAGGGAAGAAAAACTGGCGAAAAATCACCACGGATAATGTGGAATACAAACTGGAGCGTTTTTATTCGCCCTCTGAAAACAGATTATACGAGGCGGAACTGCCAGAGGGGATACACGGTGAGTTCGAGGACGACCTGAAAGCGTTCGTTCTTTACC
>JBAQFZ010000009.1:0-16351 GCA_049287525.1 Halobacteriota archaeon
CTGACTGCGCATATCCCACCATAGATGGCGATTGCACCAAAGATTGGAAGGATAATGCCTAATACTACTAAAAAGGCAGGAATAATCGCAAAATAGACTAGACTTAAGAGAACAATCCCACCTATTATGCCAGAAACTCCTGAAGCAATATTACAAACTCCACCAATTACTGGTAGTGCTGTCTCCTTTCTTTCAGCAGATTCCATTCTTATCACCTGATATAGCCCTTTATATAAGTATCCTTATTTAAGCTTTTCGATTTATTGATTTATCGCAAAACTGAAAAGCATAGTATTCACCCCGGAATGAATTGCGGGGCATCCCTGCGGTTGGTTTGGGCTCGCATCATAACTTTATTCATGTTCCAGCCAAGCACTATTTTCTTTGTAATCGAAACAGACTTTAAACGATGCCAATAAATCTTTGAACCCTAAAATCAAAGGAATTTCATCGGTTAATGCGAGATAGGCGTGGACATCAATCTTTTCTGTTTGATGCTCCTCGTCAACCAATCTAAGTCCAATCTTCCCTATGATCACTGGAATTGAGCAATCTCGCTTTTGAATTAACCCTCCAACATGATGGTCCGCAAATCTATCCACCTCAACATCTTTCCAGATAGAAAAAGGTATCAAAGATATGAACGCTCCAGTATCAACGATTGCATCATGGATACTAATTTCTTCCGTTCTCTTCTCAAATTGAACATAACATCTGAGTCTAACGATGTTAATTCCCTCAACCTTCGCCTCTAATTCCCTGCTCCTGAGAGTTTCAAAGAATAATTTGACCATAGATATGTTCACCGGAATCGATAAACAATGTAGGGATTTGTTTTTTATGTGTCTTCCATCTTGCCTCCTCCTCCACTTTGCTAAGGTCTTTACCAGATGAAATGACCTTTTTATCAACGATGGCAACCCATTGGTTTGTATATTTGTCTAACAGCTCTGATCTGTGTTCTCTACCCCATTTCATATCATCCCAAAATTCTTTCGGTATCTTCTTCATTTCACCTTTTCCTTTCAATATACATCAAATGCTGCAGTATAAAAAGTTTTGGTCAAAAATTGATAAAATCCAAGCCCCAACCACGCCACCCCGCATTGAAATAGTGCCAAATGGCCAGTACTTCAGCATTGGCTGATAAATATAATCAAAACTGAGGTACGGGAAATGAAAAGGAAGCAGGAAAAAGAGCGATATGATAGACTGTCTTTTAAGACACTGGATCAGCAGTTCCAACAAGAAGCGATTGAGGGATTGAGCTGTTCACCACTGGAGGCAAAAGCACTTACCGAGATTGTTAAAGAAGTCTATTTTCCATTACTGGAAGAGAAAAGTATCGAGAATATTAGACCGGGACAAATTGTTGTACAGGCAATAGACCTGAACGAACCTCCGGGGAAACCAATCAAAAACTGCAAGTTTAAGAGTGTTATCTTGACCATAGATCGCGGTCAGAGTGATCTCAAAATCAGGCAAGAAGAAGGTATCCCTGCACTTAGAAGAGAAAGGATAAAAAGAGTGACAAAAGAGGCATTTAAACAAGGAACACTGCTAACTGCGGAAGACATGGCATATAAGATATTCAGTGTGGGATATAGAACTATAATACGGGACCTCGACCTTCTACGGAAGAGAGGAGAAAACATACCCCTGAGATCAACCCAACAGGATATTGGTAGGACAACCACCCACAAAGAGCAGGTAGTTAAATTGTGGTTGGAAGGACACGAGCCTGCTTACATCAGCAAATCAACAAACCACTCTCTTGATGCCGTCTCCAGATATTTGCAGTTATTCAAAAGGGTTGTCGCCCTCACTTTGGAGGGAAAGGATAAAACGAGTATTGCCTTCCTGCTCAGTATATCAAAACCCCTTGTCACCAGATATCAGGAACTTTTCGAGAGATATAAAGATGAGTCTCTTCACACCAGAATACAAGAGATGGAGAGCTTTTTAAAAAAACTCGGCGTGTCCAAGAGTCCGGAGGTGATAGCATGAATCTAAAACGTAGGAAAAACCAATATGCAACTGCCAGGGAGAGATTCATTAAGCCCGCTTTAATGAACTTCCTGAAAGCAGAGTTTCCTTTCCTGGGCGGAGAAAAGGTCAGGATGCTATTCGTGGAGGAGCTAATGAAGATCCTTGACAAGTTTTATTACTCCATGGATAAAATAAAGTTAGGTCAGATGCGATGGCTGGCATTAAGTAAGGAAAACCGACCAACCAGTGAGCACCAAAAATTCATTCCGGTTACTCTAACCCTGATAAGCGAAGAGGATATAGAAAAATACGGCAATGGTGTTAATAGAGAGGAAATCGTCCAGGACATTGTGGCAAGACTGCTAACGGAAGCATATGAACAGGGCGGTTCATTATCTATGAGGGACCTCTCTTTGATTATGTGCTACGATCATTCTTATCTATCCGAACTAAGGCTGAAGTATGAAAAGAGAAAGGATACTACGCTTCATTTTGTGGGATATGATCATGATATGGGTACAGCAATATCCCATAAGACAACGATACTACGAAAGATTTTTTTTAGAGAAAAAAGACCCGGTGCAGGTGGCGAGAGAGACAGATCACAGTCCAGAAGCAGTGGGGAAGTATTGCCAGCAGTTTAATAAAGTGAAGTGGTGTGTGGAAAATGAGATGGGTAAGGAGGAGATAAGGATTGTTACCGGAATGAAAACTCATTTAATAGATGAATACTTAAAAATTATAGGGGAGCATAGAGCTGCTCTCCCTCCTTAAGGAGTACTGGCCAAATGGCACAACATGAATTCCGGGGCATCCCAGCTTTGTTTATCTTTTCGCCGCACTTTATCCATCCTCCTCCAATATCTTGTTGATTTCCTTCATCATCACGGGATTTATCGATACTTCCAACCCATAAGAAGTAGGTTTAGAGATTAAATAGCCATTTTTAATTAGCTTTTTGAGTGCTTTCTTTATATCTCCCCTTACATCCTTTGGAAAACCTTTGATGACATTATCTTCTGAAGTATGTCTGCTTCCAATGTAGAAATTACGTCTAAGTTTTAGAAGGATTTTATTCTGATAAAGGGTTAAGTCCTTTTGTGCCATTTTTGGTATATAGGATTCTCAGTTTAGGTGTATTACATTCGATATTCAAAAAGTTTAAATATATCATAGGTATAATAAATACTGAGGGAGTAAAAATGGCGTTAAAACACATATTCGGAGAAACTCCGGTAGTAAAGATGATGGATTTTTTGATAGACCACAAAGGATATGACTACTCTAAGATGGAGGTTGCCGAGAACTCGAATATCGAATGGACGGTACTTAACGGGCATTGGACGCTATTAGAGGAATGGGGATTTGTGAAAGAGAGCAGAAAGATAGGAAATGAAATGCGGTATAAATTGAATGAAGAAAATACGATAGTAATAAAATTACTTGAATTCGACCATGAAGCGGTAGTATATATGTCAGAAAGAATTGCAGAAAAAGAAACGGCGATAGAAAAGGTGCGTAGGGCAGAAGTAGAAGCCATTAAAATTCACGGACAAGAAAATAAATTATTGACACAGATTAACGCAGATTAACACAGATAGATAATAAAAATCAACACGGTTAAACTAAAATAGATCCGCGTAAATCAGTGTAAATCCGTGTCTTTAAAGATGTGAATGAAAATTTACGATATTGTCGTCGATGGAAAAGTCATTCTTGAAATCAAAGCCGTAAAAGAATTGTCTGAAATTCATGAAGTTCAGCTCGTCAACTATCTTAAAGCGACTGGTATTGAAGTCGGTCTTCTAATCAACTTTGGTAGGTCTGTGACTGTAAAACGCCGTGTGATGGATAAGAAATAAATCAGTGTCAGTGTAAATCAGTGTCTTAAATAGAACGAAGCTATACTTTATATACAATAACAAAAAATCGAAAAAAAAATAAAGGAAAGGAAAGAGTAGAGTTTTAACTTTGCAACTCTACTCTTTCGATTTCTTATCTTATTTTCCTAGCATTTTTAGGCGATGGGCGTTTTTTCAGCGGAATCAACGATCAGGGTCTCAACCCGGGGGTACTTCTACACGAGATACACGGTAGGTTAAGGTGTAGGTTGCATCTCCAGGAATTCCTCTGTCACCGAGGAATCTGTGCCTGTGGTTTTCTCTCGGATTTTCCGCCATAATGCGGGCCAACCTTTCATCAATCCGCATTGGATCTCCTATCCGCTCCGATCGCGCAGGATCGCGCTCCCAAAGCTCGACTATTGCATTCCCACCCCCGCTAAAGTATATGGGCTCCTCTCCTTCAATCCTCCGTGACTCGCCTGTTCTCATACTCGCCGGACCCCATACCGTGACACCATTTACGACGAGATATGGTTCATCTGTTCGCTCCTGTGCATCATTGCAATCCAGAGAAACAAGGTTCAGTACGAATCGCTCGTCACGCCGAGGGTTCACCGCGTAGATCAGTCTATATTCCGCCCTTCGAGCGGCAATACGATGTTCTTGCTCACTACCCCATTCATCAGTGGCGGTTAATTCCAAATCACCTATGTGATCACTCCCACGCCGATCCCATTCCCATAGTTCTATTCGAATCCTTTCATGAAATATCCTTGACCAGTTAATGCTTCTGGCGTCGCCATCATTCATGCTTACTGGCCCCCAACTCCATCTATCCGAAGAGTGTTCACCTCTATCTACGAAAACTTCTAGAAATGGCTCATCAACGGCCTCCTTAGTTTTGTCGCAGATTATTCCACGCAGATCTAACACAGCCATGGTACACCTCCTTTTCTTTGAGTATTTATATAGCGCCCTCCTCGGCGCTCTGATGCACTTACCACAGTACCCTGCTGCGAAGCAGCATTTTGATCAAACTTTCCTAAAGTTTGATGGGCAAGTCCCCATGCATCTCGGATTTTTTAAACCGTGGTTTTTTCATTCTTCTTTTAATTTTTCTCGCTGCATATCTACTTCAAGCCCCATACTCGCCACACCCGATTGAAATCGGGTGCATCCCGAGCCATTTGTTTGGTTTCATTATCCTTTTTATTCCTTCTTCAACCTCTCGTAAATAGCTCCCAGTACCAAACTATATACCGAAAAAATGCCTAAACCCACAACGACGAAGTTCATTGCCATGAAATTTGCCTGATATCCTAACATGTATATTGGTCCTGCTACGTCCTTGATGATCCACAAGAAAAATCCGAAACAAAGACCTTTTGAAATCCCTTTGCCAGGTATTGATGAATACAACACCGCATAGATCACACCAAAGACAACGCCAAAGACGATTCCTACCATGATCATAAACGAAAAGAGGATTACTGGGGATGGAAGGAGCTCCATTGGTATTGGCTCTTTTATTCCATATAATCCTACTAAGGCAAGAGCAGAAACTACAATTGTTCCAGCAATTCCACCCACGATTCCAGCAATTGCGCCGGCAGTGACACCTTCTTTTATTCCCATTTTTTACCACCTGTTTTGTTGTTTTTCTACCTCTCTATTTTAACTTATTGTTTATTTTTTATCCCTGTACTTTAAGTCACTATACCCCGTACTTAAGTACGAAGCCTGTACCTAAGCACGAGCGCCGGTGACCTAAACTATATTATTGCCATAGGTATATAAAAGCTTTTCGGCTTCATTTCGCGTGGAATCGAATTTCAGTAGTTTTTAAGATGTATTTTCACGGTTCGTGCTGGATTGGGCTATAAAGTGTCGAGGTGGTGATAAGAAGAATTGTTTTTTATATCTGTGCGGGGGATATTATCTGTTGGTTGTTTGGTAATTGGTGGACAGCCTCTTTCCTCCAAAAAGTTTGTTATAAAGCGATATGTACCATGTTTTCTGCGCTTTTTCCTTTTCTTCGTCTATCACAACTACCGGTATAGTGTTTGTTTTCTCGTAACTGTAACCCTTCTGCCCCGATATATACCGTTTCCGCTACTTCCCCCTCTAATACCTTCCCGCGATACTTCGGCGATCTGCGAAGCGTTTTTGATAAAACTTTTTTAAAAGTTTTAGGGTCGGTCAGCAATGACACTGTATGCCTATCATGCCTGAACTCATGCCTTGTTACCCTTTCCCGCTTCACCTCTACTTCGCCCATGTCTCCTTAAGGTAACTATTAGATACGTCAAATCACTATAAAAGCTTTTCTGCTGCCTTTCTTCTCGAAAATATTTGATATGATGGCTCTATTTGTAAAATAAAGCAAAAAAGCACGGTGAAGTTGAGAAAACAAGCTCATTTAAAAGAAATAAAGCAAAGGGCAATTTTCCGAAAGTTTTTACACGAGCTGGAGCTTTGATAAGAATAGTACGGATTTTGGACAGGAAGTTAATGTGGCATCACTTCATGGTAGTTTACTATTTGCAAACATGATGAAAATGTTGGGTACGATGGGTGAAAAATTTAAAATCACTGACTTTTTCGATTGCCGAACTGCCTAATTGTAATGTCAAGAAAGAGCAGATGCCACTTCATTACCAAATGCTTCGGCTGCTTCAGGTCCACGACCCGTAATTATTTTACCGTCACGTTCAACGGCAGCACCAGTATATATAGCACCTTTATGCACCAGATTCTTCTTCTCCGAGCTGAAAGAAGTTGCCCGCTTACCCTTTAGTAAGCCCGCGTTTGCTAATGTAGAAGGAGCTATGCAGATAGCAGCAACTATTTCTCCCGCGTTAAAGGCATTGGTAGCTAAGGCATGGGCTTGGGGGTCATTGAAGTACACGCTAGCACCAGATCCACCCACGAAAAGCACCGCATCATAACTCTCGGCTGTGACCTCCGCCAGGTCTTTATCCACCTCTATCTCCGTTCCAAGCATCCCGATTGTACGATTAACGCCCTTTGATGCTATGGTTACCGCTGCTCCCGCATGGATAAGAATATTCCGTGGTTCCTTCAACTCCTCATCGCGGAAATTTTTGGGCGCTACCACCATTAAAACCCTTTTACCCTTCAGGTCAGCCATTCGTCTCTTACCTCCCATATGCTTAATCAGAGGATATAATTAAAGCTACATACATATAAAGGTTTAAAAAAAAGGAAGTTCATGACCCTCCAGCATCACCACCTTTTTTATCATCTTATCGCCCTCTATCGCCTCTTCTATTAAATCTCGCTTTCCCTGCCGTGAATGGAGCTCCTCATCCCGCTCGCCAGGAATAAAATTCCTTGGAAATATGCCTCTTTTTGTTAGTGCAATGCTGCATTTCTCCATGTTCTCGCCTTCTATCACGAAGATCCGTTCAGAAGGTTTTCTTATCACATATTTCCTTATCGCCTTTTCGACTTCCGCAGCCGTTATTGCATCCACCGCCTCCAGAAATATGCCTTCTTCCTCTTTTATCAATTCCGAAAGCACGCCCTTCTTATTCAAGATCACAGCCGAATTAGAAATCTCCCTCATGACTTGCTCATGTATTTTATCCTTTATCACACGCATCAGTTCGGGGTCAGTTTCTAAAAATATACCCTTTCTCAACTCCACTTTACCATACAACTCACGCCATTCGTTCAGACTATAGAGCACATTCTGCGGTATTTCCACTTTTGCATTGCTCTGAAGGAGCTCGATTATTGTAGCCGCATCCATGCCGCTATCCATCGCATTCAAGAACGAATGCCTGGTGAGCAGGAAGATATGTGCTTTGTCCGCAGATTTCGTCTCCGAAAAACGACTGAGCAGAAATAGCACATCGTCCGGCGTCTCAGGCAGTGCAATCATCTCGAAATTCGGCTGCACGATAACCCCCCTTCTTCGCTCTTCCGTTCCATCCGGTACGCCAAAAAATGCGGGTCTGATGCGGAATACGTCCCTGTCTTTGCCGTCTATATCACGGACTTTTCCCTCTTCTAAGAGCCCTAACTGTCGTAGATGCGAGAAGATTTTATCCAGGCTCATCAAACTATTCACGGCGAACCAATCCCGGGACCGCCTCTGGAAGAGCATATTCGAGACTCGCAGATAGAATAACGAACGGTCGTACCAGACGTCCGCTTCCAACCGCTTTAGCTCTCTAAAAAACATGCGGTCTATTTTGCCATAATTGCTTGAGATCTCGCCAAGGATTAGCATCACTCGCTCTGCTCTGCTCTGCATCAGGAACTCTACCACCTTACCCGTAGTTACCAGTGTGGGTTTGTGACTTCTATAAGTCTCTTGAACGAGTTTTAACGCATTGCAGACCGACAGTAAGAGTGCGAGCCGGCTTTGTGTCTTTACTTTCAACATACTCGTGATTTTATCCACGGTTCTCTTTGGTACTTCATGGAGTGAAGGCGTTAATGTAATGCCCGCCGCGTCGTGAGAAAGAAGCACGAGGAGGTCATCGAGAAACTCATAACCTTCCGATTGTACGCCCCTTAGCGTTTCTTGCGCCTCCGCACTTATTGCGGGGTCTGGTTTTGAATAGAATTCGGCTAATATTGCCGCTCTGAACTCTTCGGGAACGACATAAACGATAGGACCCGAAGACTCATATTTCCTTACCCGCACAAGTAAAAGCTGCCCAAGAATACCTTTTGCCTTGATTTCCGACCGCCGTGGATAATACGAGTAGTAATCATAAGAGAATATATTATAGGGGTAAATACCAAGCTCTGATTCGCTTATGTCCCACATAAAAAGGTCCATAGCCTCTAAAACCCATCTGCTGAGTGCAAAAACGCCTAAAATATGCTTCTCTCTATCGGACAGTTGGCTCACCACACGTTTTATCCGGTCTTTATCACGTATGCTATCCGCAACAAATTTAATGAGTGCTTTTTTGCTACGCTTCTTCTGCTCCTCCAGGCGTACGGCATCCAGACCACGATCGAGATGCCATAGAGCGGCAACGTTCAGTATACCGTCAATTTTAAGCTTCCCCAGCCGTTCCTCCAGTTTTATCCCCCGTTCCATAGATTATCCCTTCTTTGTAACGTAACTAAATAAGTACTTTTATCTCTGTGTTAAAATAAATAACTGCTGTTATGAGAGCACGCGATTATAATCCGCTGATTGTGCAGGGCGACAAGACGATACTGTTAGAGGTGGACAATCCGCGATATGAAGATGCAAGGGATGCTATAATAAGGTTCGCGGAACTGATAAAGAGCCCGGAACATGTCCACACCTATAAAATAACGAACCTATCACTCTGGAACGCAGCCGCAGCGGGCATGGATGCCGCACAGATAATATCGGTACTGGACTCCTTCAGCAGGTATGAGGTACCCAGGAACGTTATCACGGATATATGGGATTATATATCGAGATATGGTCGCTTGAAGCTGGAGAAGCAGAACGGCGATGTGGTGCTCTGGAGCGATGACGAGATATTGATGCAGGAAGTGATGAGGAACAAGAAAGTCCAGCCTTATCTCACAGAGGAGCAGCTAGATGCGAGAACGGTGGTCGTGAAGTTAGGTGCCAGGGGACATATAAAGAAAGCGCTTACCGATATAGGATTCCCCGCTGATGACCTGGTGGGGTACGTGGAGGGCGAATTCTTTCCATTCCAGCTCCTGGATACCACGCGAGCTGGATTGCCTTTTTCACTGCGGAAATATCAGGCAGAAGCGGTTGATTCATTCTATGCCGGCGGCAGTGCGGCTGGCGGTAGTGGCGTGGTAGTGCTGCCATGTGGTGCGGGTAAGACCGTGGTGGGCATGGGCGTAATGGCGAAATTGGAGACGAATACGCTCATTGTTACTACCAGTACAGTAGCTTCACGGCAGTGGCGAACGGAGCTGCTGGATAAGACGAACCTGGAAGATGACGAGATAGGCGAATACGGTGCCGAAAAGAAAGAGATAAAGCCAGTAACGATTGCAACTTATCAAATCCTTACTTACAGACCACGTAAATCCGAAGCCGAAGATTATTTCCCGCATTTCTTTCTGTTTGACGAGCGGAACTGGGGCTTGATCATCTATGACGAGGTGCATCTGCTCCCTGCACCTGTTTTCAGAATAACTGCGGAATTACAGGCGAAGCGGCGGTTGGGACTCACTGCTACGCTGGTACGGGAGGATGGACGAGAGAAGGATGTCTTTTCATTGATAGGCCCGAAGAAATACGATGCGCTCTGGAAAGAGTTAGAACAGCAGGGCTGGATAGCGGAAGCGGTTTGTAATGAGATAAGGCTGCAGATGGATGATGAGTACCGATTGCAATATGCACTGGCACCCGATAGGAGCAAATACCGGATAGCTGCGGAGAACCCCCGTAAATATGAGCTGACACGGCAAATTGTGGAGTCCCATCGCAAACGAGGTGACCGGATACTGGTGATCGGGACGTATTTAGAGCAGTTGGAGCGTGTGGCGAAGATGTTAAATGCGAAGTTATTGACGGGGAAGACGCCGACCCGAGAACGGATGAAATTATATGATGAGTTTAGAAAAGGGGCTGTGGATGTGATGGCAGTATCGAAGGTAGCGAATTTCGCGATTGATTTGCCGGATGCGAATGTAGCAGTACAGATTTCTGGCACTTTCGGGTCGCGGCAGGAGGAGGCGCAGCGGCTTGGCAGGATATTGCGACCCAAGAGTAACGGTTCGCCTGCATTCTTTTATACGCTTGTAACTAAGGATACGAAGGACCAGGATTTCGGCGCTAAGCGGCAGTTGTTCCTGACGGAGCAGGGTTACAGGTATGTGATACGCGATGATGTTGGAAGTGAAGAGGCGTGAAGACGGGTAGATTGAGATTGACTTTATTTAATAAGCCGATTAGCCAACTCGCATGCTTCATCCCGACATCGCTCTTTACTAAGAACGCCCGTTTCAAGTATGTATGCTTCACGCGAAGCACCGATATAAACCGCTAATCCAACCGATGCGTCATTGCAAGAAGCATGCACGCCCACCGGAAGTGCACAGCCACCGCCGATTACTTTTAATACGTCGGTCTCCACCTCTGCCTCTATTCTCGTATCCGGGTCGTCTATCTTGCTTATTAACTCACTCGTCCACGAGTCTCTCCTCGTGACCACTGCAATTATACCCTGGTTGGGCGAAGGCACGAAAGGGTCGCAATCAAGCCGCTCATACTCTACTTCGAGGTTCAACCGTTCAAGTCCCGCTTCTGCAAGCAGTACACCATCATAATCGCCACTTCTTAACTTTCTAATTCGTGTGTCCACGTTACCTCGTATGTCCTTTATCTTTACATTTACACCATTCGCATCCATGAACTGCAGGAATTGTAACTTCCGCCTCACACTTGACGTCCCGATCACCGCGTCATCCGGGATTTCTGCCAGCTTATACTTCGAGACCAGCGCATCAAAAGGTGAATCCCGGGGCAATACCGCGGAAGTCTCCAACTTCTCGTCTCGTTCCAGCGGTATATCCTTCATTGAATGGACTGCAAGGTCTATTTTACCTTCTAAAAGCATTATATCCAGTTTCTTTACAAAAACGCCCTTCTCGGGCATTTCGTACAAGCCCCTATCTGTCATGACATCGCCTAAACTCCGCACTTGCTTTATCGTTGGCTCGTATCCCCATGCTTTCAACCGCTCATTTACCTTCTCGGTTTGCAATAGTGCGAGTTTACTGCTGCGTGTTCCGATAATCATTTTATCTCTTTAATCTTGTTTTAATCTTGTGGTTACCTGCTTTTTAGAGCAGAACTCCAATAATAAACCCGATTATCGCACCCGAATTAAGAAATGGCAGACCCGCATGTGGCGTACCTCTACCTGCAAGCCGGGTAAGAGCCCCATAGCCTAATAAAGTGCCTATCATCGCGCCCAAAGCAGGTGCTATACTTGCCGCTATGTTCACAAATGCCGACACCACCAGCATAGTAGGTATAATTGCATCGCCGAGTCCCATGAAGAACGCCTCTTCCAGCTTGCCCTCCTTCAGCAGCGAGAAACTCCGCTTCCGCGGCAGCATAAAAAGAATCGGCACGCGTAACTCCACTATTGATTCCGCCAGCGTCACCATATGCTTCGTCTTATACACCGAAATCGCATCGTATACCGCTAATATTATCATTAACGCTATAACAGGAACGATACCAAGCGAAATACCGAATATCGCAGCCGCACCTCCGGCTATTATCACGCCAGTAACATCGAGCACATACCATTCGGGATATTTATACAGTAGTAGTGTAAGAATAAGGGTGATACCCAGTGGTAAGATGCTATAAGGTCGGATAACTTGCAACAAGGTGTATAATATATTATGCACGGATACGCCTTCTATGAAGTTATAGAATGGTGCTTCGAGCGCAAGCATCACATAATAGATCGTGGCGGCTACCGCAGCGAGCATCACGAAATACACGAGCTTGTCGCCTCCGTATTTAAACACGATTAGAATGAGCGCGGTGAAACACAAGATGATCGTGACGAAATAGATGGGATTCCACATGGACTCCGGATTTTCAAACGCTTTTATGCCGGAAACTTCAAATGGCGCTGCAAGCATCAGTGCAATCACCTGCGTGAGCACGATAAAAGCACCCATGCCTATATACAGGACAACACCCGTTTTCAGTTCTTCTTCGGTCATCATATCCTATTCAGATAGTATTAAAGTCCCGGGCAAATAACTATTGCCATTGGATAAGACCCCAGAGTTTTCAAGATTGCTACTTTTCTTTTAATGCCTCTTAATGCTTCTTTCATCTTATCCTCATCTATGTGGCCTTCGCAGTCTATATGAAACATGTAATCGCCCATTGCCTTCTTTGACGGTCGTGACTCTATCTTCGTCATGTTTATTCCTCGCAGTGCGAATTCGCCTAATATCTCATATAACGCCCCCGGACTGTTCTCCTTAAGGTATAGCAGTATAGAAGTCTTATCCTTACCAGTAGGAGCAGTTTTTATACCCGATGAAGAAAGCACGACAAATCTCGTAACACTATCTCTGTCCTGCACGCCTTCCGCTATTATATTGAGCCGGTATTTATCCGCTGCTGCTTCTGATGCTAATGCCGCTATCTCTTCTGATTGCGCTGCTAATTTCGCAGCACCTGCGGTGCTGTCCACGGTTTTCAGCTCCATACCCCTACATTGTTCGCGCAAGAACCGTTTACACTGTGCCAGTGCATGCGGGTGTGAAACTATCTTTCTTATTCCTGCTCTTGCAAGAGCCTGCGAAACCTCTTCGAGAGACGAAAAAGCATGTTCCCCTGGCAAAGCTTTCTCTTTGAAAGAAAGGTTTTGTTTAGCCATCAAACAAATCTGTATCGGCACTAAAATCTCGCCTACGATCTGCACGTCTACATTCTCTCCTGAGAGGATGTCCAGGGTCTCCCCCACAGACCCTTCCAGTGAATTCTCGAGGGGTAAAATCGCATAATCCACATCCTGTCTCAACAGACCATCAGATACGTCAAAGATAGTATCATAATATTTTATCTCGCAGGTTTCATCCTTTATGGACTCTCTCATCCACAGCATTGCTGCGTTCTCCGAGAAAGTCCCCGCTGGACCCAATATGCCTATTCTCATGCTCATCTTCTCACGTCAGTCAACCTCGCCGGTACCTTCTGGGTCCTCAACAAATCCTCTATGCTCTCGCTCGCCCGTATCAAATCCACGCTCCCTTCATTTACCAGCACTTCCGCACATCTCGGTCGGCCGTTATACTGAGAACTCATCGAGAATCCATAAGCACCGACATCCTGTATTGCAATCAGATCGCCTCGTTTCACTGGCGGCAGCATCCTGTCCCTCGCTATTATATCTCCCGATTCGCATATCGGACCCACAACGGTATATAACGTCGTGGCACGATCATTTTGCCGGTTCGCTACTATCACTTCATGGTACGCATCATACATTACAGGTCTTATCAACAGATTGAATCCGGCATCGATCGCCACGAAATTCTTATTCGCTTCCTTAACCCCATTTACACGGCTCAGTAGTATGGTAGTCGTGCCTACAATAGACCGCCCCGGCTCCAGGATAAGCTTTAGAGTTCGCGCCTGCCTACGCCTACCTTCAAGAACAACCGGCAATATTACTGCTGCGAGATCCTCAGGCGTAGGGGCTATCTTCTTTTCCGCTGCGCTGTATCCGATTCCAAGTCCACCACCGAGGTCTACGAATTCGAGCTCTATCCCATGCTCATGCAATTGCACCACGAGGTTCATCATCTTCTTCGCCGCTTCTCCAAATACGTTCAGGTTCAGTATTTGCGAGCCGATATGAGAATGCAAGCCGGTAAGAGCAATATGTTCATACCCTACTGCTTCTTCACAGATAGAGATGATTTCATGGAATGGCACGCCGAATTTCGATTCTTTTAATCCCGTTGCTATCTTTGGATTCACCTCAGGCGACACATCGGGATTCACACGTATGGCTATCTCCTCTTCTTTGCCCAGCTCGTCAGTAACCGCGGCTAAAGCTCTTAATTCGTCACGCGAATCCACTGATAGCTTTACGCCTGATTCTACCGCTTCTCTCAAATCTTCTTCGCTCTTGGAATTACCGTTGAATAAAATCTTTTCGCGCGGTATGCCCGCTAACCTCGTGAGCTGGAGCTCTCCTACCGAAAACACATCTGCACCCGCACCTTCACTCGCCAGCACCTTCAATATCGCTAAATTACCGTTTGCTTTTACCGCGAAAAAAATGTCGGTCTCTATCGTGCTGGACTGTCCGAAAGCCTTTTTATAACTCCTGATATTCGCTCTCAATTTCGTCTCGTCAGTTACATAGAGCGGCGTACCGTATCGTTCCGCCAGTTCTACCACGTCCACACCGCCGAAAGACATATGCTCTTCTTTTGCCATTCTTCGCTTCTGCTGTTATTCCTGTAAACTCCTGCTGTGATAAATATTAAAGCTCATATCTGTATTACACTATAAAGACAGAAAGACAGACAAAAGAGCAAACATGAAAATCGGCGGTTTTCAGCGGTTTTCGGTAATAGACTACCCGGGTAAGCTATGCGCGATTGTATTCACCCAGGGCTGCAACTTCAGGTGCCCGTACTGCCACAACCCGGAGCTGGTGTACCCGGAACTATTCTCGAAGCCTATCCCGGAAGAAGACCTATTTGCATTTTTGAAGACTCGACAGGGTAAGCTGGACGCGGTAGTAATAACCGGTGGCGAACCAACCCAGCAGCCCGACCTGATTGATTTTATCAGTAAGATCAAAGCGGACGACTATCTGGTTAAGCTGGATACAAACGGAAGCAAACCGGAAGTGATAAGGGAACTGATTGAACTAAGAATGGTGGACTACTTTGCGATGGATGTGAAAGCGCCATTGGCACGATACGCGGAGATTGTGAGTTCTAGTTCTAACGCTGACCCGGCAAGAATAAGAGCGAGCATCGAGTTAATCAAGCATTCAGGCATAGATTATGAATTCCGGACAACGGTAGTAAAAGCGCAACTCGATAAGGCTGATATTCTGGAGATTGGGAAACTGATACAGGGTAGTAAACGATATATACTGCAGAAATTCGTGCCTGCGAAGGCGAAGGTATTGAGCCCCAAAGTACTTACCGAGAGTTACACCGATGATAATTTAGAATGTTTGCGGAATGCGGTACAGAATTATGTAGACGAATGTCGGGTGCGATAGGATTATTGTACTGGGAAAGTGTGTGGCTTGAAACGCTGGGAAAAGTGGTAGTAATCGCAGCCATAGCATTTGTGGTTCTATTAGCAATAGGGCTCTTCCTTAGCTTCTTCATTTTTCGTACAAAGCGGGTAATATTCCCCAATTTCCTGCTCTTCATTATAAGCCTGCTATACGAGCCGTTGAGACGGTTACTATCGTTCTTTCGCGTTGACCCCATGCTGATAGACCGGGTATCCGTAGAGGTAAGAAACGTGCTTAACTATCAAGCATACGCAGACACGGCGCTGAAAGACCGCGTTTTGTTGCTACCACAGTGCATCCGCAGTACTGACTGCCCTGCAAAGCTTAGCTCGCTCTGCGGTATCAAATGTATGGAATGCGGGAGATGCGATATTGGTAAATTAAGCGCTATTTGTAAGGAACTCGGCGTCAGGCTGTATATATCGCCGGGCGGGACATTCACTATGCGGATTCTCATGTATAACAGACCAAAACCGAAAGCGGTAGTCGGTGTCGCTTGTTATCCCAACCTGCATGAAGGGATGTTAAACGCGAATCTTATGGGCGTAGCAGCGCAGGGGGTACCTTTAACAACCACTGGATGCGTAAATACCGCCGTGGACGTAGACGAGATAATAACCAAATGCAAAATGAAAAATAAAGTTGTTGCAGAATAAACTTTAATAAGGTGCATCACCGATGGAAAAATAAGGTGATGAAAGGTGATAGGAGAAAAAGAAATATGGGAAAACCTAACGCTAATTCAATTACTTAGCGGTCTAC
>JBAQFZ010000010.1:0-3230 GCA_049287525.1 Halobacteriota archaeon
AATATGAGGGGCAAAAAGAGGATGATAGAATTAGAAGAAGGGCCAATCACGACGTAGAATCTGTGTTGGAAGAGATTGAAAGAATGAATAGGGAGGTCTCTATGGAGAGTGAAGCGTGAAACTATGGTACTGCCTGGACGTCGTCCCCGATTAACCCTGTGGTGCAGGTGGTAAAGATAACCAACCCCTGTACTTCAGGGAATAGCCGGATGGCATCCAAACAGCACTGTTTTAGCTTTTTAACACCACCAAAAACGACATCTTTCTCCTCCATATCTGTAACCATACAGTAACGCCGATGAAAAGCGGTATTTGTTAACCGTTCAGGAGTAGCCCAGGCATAGAGATCGCTTAAGTTTCGCCTTGTGCCCCATGTGTACCATGCGCAGCCGACGGGCGCGTGCACCAAAGCGATTACATCGACAATGGGTCTGCCAATTACCCCGCGGGCACCGGCGAAAGCGCAACCACGTTCAGTCATATCTCCCGGTAGCGTATTGATGTTGCATGCAGGAATTACCGGCTTTAACGGGTCGTGAATATAAATATGCTTACCCCGCTCAGGAATTTTCTCATCGCATTCTAAGTTGGTTAACGGCATTTTATCCTCCCTAAGATATCGCTACCTCTCCTCTTTCTCGCGTGCGTATCCGGACAGCGTCATCTACGGGACATACAAAGACACGTCCATCGCCAATCTCACCTGTCTGATTCGCCTTAATAATTACTCCGGCTACCAGTGGTACGTCCTCATCACTGACTACCAGTGAAATTAGCCGCTTTGGGATATATTTCATACCCCCCGGCTGAGCTGCCAGTTCCGGTCTAACGGCAAAGGAAACCTCTCTAGCCAATCCTTTTTGCTTACCCCGACCAAGCACCTTAGCAGCAGTCATCGCAGGGAAACCCGAGCGAATCTAAAATTTCTTTCGTTTTGCCTATTTTATTGGGTCTGATAATGGCAATAATCTCTTTCACGAGTTACACCTCCTACACTCCCTCTACCCCTGTTCTTATGGTATAAGCCTTTTCTACCGTGCTGACAAAGATTTTACCATCACCAGGATTACCTGTATAGGCTGCTTTGCTAATAATCTCAATGATTTCCTTCACGTTTTCATCTTCTGTAACCAGCATAAGCATCGTTTTGGGTAGTTCATCGTAATAAATAGATACTCCCTATCCGAAGACCTTTCTGTTTGCCGCGACCCGCTACGTCCATTTTAGTTAATGCCACATAACCATTAGCTGCCAGAGCATCCACCACATCTTCTGTTTTCTGTGGTCTGATGATAGCTCGCACCATTTTCATCTCTACTCACTTCCTAACCAAGCAGTCCGTATTCTATAACCAGCTTTTCCATCTCATCCATACTCATCGGCTCAGGAATGACAAAATTGCCATTGTTGATAATCTTTTCTGCCAGCTTCTTGTATTCCTGAGCTTGGTTGCAGTCCGGATTGAATTCCGTCACCGTCTTGCGGTTAAATTCCGCCTTCTGCACGATGTTATCACGTGGTACAAAATGAATCATCTGGGTACCGATTTTGTCACAAAATTCCTCCACCAGTTCTCTTTCTCCATCAACTTTACGGCTGTTACAGATGAGACCACCAATGCGCACGCCACTCTGCTCAGCGTACTTGACCATACCGCGACAGATGTTATTGGCGGCGTAAAGTGCCATCATCTCTCCGGATGCAACGATGTAAATCTCCTCAGCTTTACCTTCGCGCACCGGCATAGCGAAGCCTCCGCAAACTACGTCGCCCAGGACATCGAAGATGATAAAATCCAGATCCGGTGTATAAACTCCTAATTCCTCCATTAGGTTGATAGCTGTAATCACACCCCGGCCTGCGCAACCCACGCCGGGCTCTGGTTCACCAGACTCCACGCATTTAATCCCGCCGTAGCCGCTTTTCACCACATTCTCGATGGTGACACCTTCTTCGCCGTACTCTCGCAGCTTATCCATCACCGTAATCTGCAGCTTGCCCCCTAAAATTAGCCTGGTGCAGTCAGCCTTAGGATCGCAGCCATGAATAAGCACTTTTTTACCAAAAAAATGGTTCATTGCTGCCGCCGTGTTTTGCTGGGTCGTGGATTTGCCGATACCGCCTTTGCCGTAAAAGGCAATTTTTCTGCTCATTTTTGTTCACCTCCGTAAAGGGCTGTGCCCATTTCCCCTACAAGCATCTCCCCCGAAGCTGTCTTTGGATCGCATCCGAGCTGCGGTGCTGAGATCAGGTTCTGCGTTGTCGTGCTCTTTCCAATGCCACCTTTACCATAGATTGCTATTTGTCTCATTTCATTTACCTCCTGCTCTGACATTGCTTAAATACCCCTTATTAGACTATTTGAGAAATCGGCACAAAGTTTCACAAAAATTAGGAATCGTAGTTATGGCTTTTTAATATACATTAGCGCCAATTTTGGCAAGTTTTCTCTCTATCAACAGCCCGTTTTTTGTCTCTTCAACAAACTCAAATTTGTTCTTCGCAAAGAATTCCCTTGCATGAACGTTATTTTTCTGAACCACACCTCTGACGAAATTTATATCTGACCTTTAAATACTCTATTCTGTAAATATCCAGCTCCTCCTCGAAGAATTCCGATAATGATTTCTCTGCAACTTTCATTATTGATACAATTTCCCTTTCATACAGCAAATCATCTATCTTTTCCGAAGGTGCTCCCCCCCTTATAGTTGGGGTATTTATTTCAATCATTTTTACCTTTTACCACCAATGCGATAATAAAAAAATGACTGGTGTAACGATTCCAAAATAACATAACAATATTTATAAGTAAAGAGCGCTAATATAAGAATATGCCATTTTTAAGTAAGCGCCCGAAATTACAATTGACTGAAAAGGAAATCGAATATCTGACATCTTTAAGCACTTCTCGCACCAAACCTCTGAGAGAAGTAGAAAGAGCAAAGATTTTGCTGTTAACTTATCAAGGGATTAACGATTCTAAAATTGCAGAAAAATTAGGCACAAACCGTCAAAAAGTCATTCGATGCATCAAAAAAGTTGAAAAATTGTTATTGCTATCTTGATATGAAACATGCCTTATATATATCTTCACATACCTACCTTCTATGTAAAGGAGGAACTTGGAGATGGCAGTCTATTATCGCCAAACTACCTTTCAACAGCGGAAATATTTGTTTGAATTGGCTGAGCAACTGGGGAATGTTTCAGAGGCGTGTAAGTGGGCA
>JBAQFZ010000011.1:0-2507 GCA_049287525.1 Halobacteriota archaeon
TCACCGAGAACAAAATAAAGAGGATACTGGAAGAAGCGGGGGTCACCATTTCTGGGGGTGAAATCTCCAATATCCTGACGCAGGAGGAGAAAGAGGAGCTGACAAGGGAGCGCGAGGAGATCTTAAAGGCTGGTTTGGAGTCCTCAAGTTACTTTCACACCGATGACACGGGCTTGAAGCATAAAGAGAAGAAGGAGGAACTCCTGCTCGTGCTGAGGTTCCCGGAGATACCGCTCCATAACAATCCCGCAGAGTTGGCGCTCCGTGAACCCGTGGTCAAGCGTAAAATTAGTAATGGAACGAGAAGCGAAGATGGAAAAGCAGCATGGGAAAACATGATGTCCATTCTGGATACTTCCAGAAAACAGGGTGTCGGTTTCTTTGATTATGTCAAAGATATATATTCAGGAAAACGTGCACTGACAAGATTGGGTCATCTTATTTCCCAAAAAGCATCTATTGAGTCCACCTTTTATTGAGCAGATACCTTCTGGCGGTAGGGGATGGTCAGAGCGCCATTTTTGGTAGAGGACATCGTCCAGTTCGGCGCTCAGATCTACGGCACGCCCACTGGCACGGTCATCCATGCATACAAAGTCGAGTGCTGAGAGAAACGCAGCCTTTGTGAATTCCTTCGCCGGAATGCCCGCTAGATAAGGAAGATCCGTGGTAGGTACCCAGCGTTCCAGTTGGGTGGCACTCTCGGGGTCTATGACCCGGTTGATCGCCCAGATGGTCAGCAATTTCCCGGGAGACAGCCCTTCAATCTGTGATTTTCCGCAGCATATTCTGTCTATTATGGGGATAAAATCAAGATCCTGCGCAATCGCCCACAATAAGCGGACACCTCCCGCTCTATATGAGCTGGAGAGATTCACGCGATCCAGGACCCGTTTGCGCAGTTTATCACTCGTTGATTGTTCGTCTTCGGGACCAATATAGCGTATGAATTTGCTAATAACCTTTTTTCCTTGCCTTATGAATTTATACTCTTCCAAGTATACACGATTGCCTCGCTTGTGTCTTTTGATTGCCATGTAGGATGGATACCACCTACACCTATATAAAACTTACTATTCAAAAATCTCGTAAATAAGGGACTTGTTAATGCAAATAACGCATAAGAGCAGAATCCAAACATGTGGATGATGACTTGTAGGTGGTACATGCCTTGCTGTTCAGGTATAATACTATTGCCGTTCGTGACACTCAAAAAGAAGGAAAAAAGAGAAGGAGAGACAGTTTTATAGGTATGCCTCTGCTCGTGTTCTGATCCTGGCAACATTATTTCTATTTGCAGCTATTGTGCCATCAGAATAGTAGTCCACCATTTTACTTCCAACGAAATACGGGTACATGATTGTATAATGCCATCCTTGTGGTAATTCCCACCAGCTCAGTGCGTGAGCATGGTCACCATTGAAATTGTGCCCGAGTTCGTGCGCTGCCAATACTTTTTTTTGATAAGGTGTTGCTTGATAATCACTACCTTCAGCAATCTGTTGAAGTTAACGGACCGTCACTAACCCAAGTTTCCTGTCCTACAATGTCGAATTCAATGTCTATTTGACTATCATATATGCCTTCCACATTGTTTATTACTGTCGCTTGCCTTGTCGCCCAACTACTGGGATCTATGTTGTAAAATTCCACATCGCCATCACATATAATATCGGCATAGAGTGTTGTCACCCGGGATGTTACCGGTAAACTATCAATCGCTGATATGTATGATATACTATCATCCTCTGAAATCAATATTACGTCGTCCCCGAGGTATATTTCGAACTCGGTATCAGTTGTTTTGTATGTATAATGAGTGATATTAGTCCCCGCCTCAGCTTTTTTGTACCCGTTTAAGGGTTCAATCCAGTACCAGCCCTTGTCACAACTTACAGAGCCACTTACCCAGTCTGGTGTAATCGTGAGCCTAACCGTGCTATTCAAGTCACCAACTACCTCTCCTTTATATGTAGCAGGTTCTGGTGGCTCTATCTCATGAACTCCATTCTCATCTTTGATGTATGCTTTGTAATCAGCGGAGCGCATATTGTTAAGAACGAGTTTCAGTTCAAACGGTTTGCCACAGAAGGAGATATTAACACTTTTACCTGCATTTATACGTTCTAGTATTTCCGTAGGATTTAGTTCCACCAGGCTATATACCTTGATAGTAGATGGCACTTTTGCTCTTGCTGTATCATCTTGTTCCCGAGCACTTACCGCTGGTACAAGCATAATCGCCATGAATAACAGTACCACCACGAATAGTGCAGTCCCTCCTTGTTGTTTTTTCATTTTTTCCTTTATCACCTCCTAATTTTTTTTGCCTTCTTCTTTACCCTTCCCTTTTTCCATCACTTCGCTTTTTCGCGCCACTCGCCAGCACTCACCGATACTTTCGTTCAAATCCCTGGGATAAATCCATCTTCTCAAACGAAATTTTGGGAATATCCTCGACCACTTCGATATTTATGCAATCATAAGTCCTATTGAGTAAAAGTCTT
>JBAQFZ010000012.1:0-3343 GCA_049287525.1 Halobacteriota archaeon
GTCGGGTCCGCACATGATTTTTGTGATGATGTTTGCAAACGGGCTCATCCCCTTCTCAATACTACTGACCAGTTCCGTTGTGCAAGATGGGCATGGAATGTTGCCTCTATTCCTTTTGGGTGTCTAATATCCCATCTATCATGGCACCACAACTTGGACATCTTGAATCTCGTATTTTATTCTCCAGAATCTGGAATCCATAGCGCCGGATTAGTAACTCTCCACATCGGTAGCAGTAGGTATTCTCCCAGCCCTCACCCGGAACATTACCCTCGTACACGTATCTCAATCCTACATCCAGCCCAATTTCCCTCGCTTCACGTAAGGCTGTAACCGGAGTTGGGGGAAGATGAGTTAGCTTATATGCCGGATAGAACTGTGAGATATGCCATGGTATGTCCACGCCTACACTTTTGATGAACTCAGCAATCCCTCTGAACTCTTCCTCAGAATCGTTCAACGTTGGTATAACCAGCGTAGTTACTTCAACCCAAACGCCCAGGCTTTTGTATAGCTTTATCGCATCCATGACAGGTTGCAGGTGCCCACCACAATTTTTTCGATATAGATCTTCTGATAGCCCCTTCAGGTCTACATTTACCGCATCTAAATAAGGGGCAAGAGTGTGTATTGCCTCTTCTGTAATATACCCGTTTGTGATAAAAGTATTGCATATCCCCTCTTTATGTGCCCGTCTGGCGGTGTCATAAGCAAACTCGAAAAAGATGGTCGGTTCGGTATATGTGTACGCGATGCTTCTACAACCGTATTGCTTGGCTGCCACAACAGTCTCTTCAGGCGATATATCTTCCCCTACTATCTGTTTCTCATCTTCTTTTGGCATCTGAGAAATATGGAAGTTCTGGCAGTTCTTGCATCTGAAGTTACAGCCAACCGTAGCAATTGAGTATGCCTCAGAGCCGGGATAGAAATGAAAGAGAGGTTTCTTCTCTATTGGGTCAATTCCTCGCTCAACTACCTTACCGTAGACCAAGCTGTAAAGGACACCACCCCTGTTTTCTCTAACCCCACATATCCCCCCTCCTCGATTCGTTTATCTTGCAATGATGTGGGCATAGGTGACATCTAACCGCCTTCTCTTCCAGTTTCTCATAGAACATCGCCTCTTTCATTTTAACCCCCTCTCCTTTCGATTTATGTGATGGGGTTTGCGGAACTATTTAAAAAATGTATCATGGATAATTATATTGCTGATATGGAACACTATATTAAAAATATACAAATGAACCCAGCTAAGGGAAAAATCATCGTCTATTATGGAAAGGGGGAGGGAAAGACAACAGCCTCTATTGGTCATGCCATAAGGACGTTGGGTCATAACAAAAAAGTAGTGATATTGCAGTTTATGAAAGGAAGGCAAACTACCGGGGAATACCAGTTTCTAAAGAACCTCGATAACCTCCAGATACATCTTTGCGGTGCTCCTGGTTTTTTAAAGGACGAGGAATCGCGGGAGATACATCTCAAAAAGGCTAAAGAGGGGTTGGAATTAGCTCATAGAATGTTAGATGAAAAACAAGCCGACCTTTTAATTCTGGACGAGATATTATACGCGGTAAAATTTGGGCTTTTAGGCGAAGACGATGTTTTAGAGTTGTACGAATCCTGGATGTGGCCAGACATTTTGGGATTGCTTCTACCGTCTGCATCAACAAATACGACATTAATGAAGAGAACAGCAAGAGGATTACCGAGTTTTGCCGACAGCGTGGAATAGAAGTTGTTGGAAACATCCCCTACGACCTCGTGGTCACCGAGGCGATGGTTGCGGGTATGCCTGTGGTTGAATTCTCGGGGGGAGTAGTATCGAATGCGATAAAGGGTGTGTGGGCTGCTATAAATCGGTACGAATGAATTTGGGCATACGTTTGGTGTTCAAGTAATTCCGTGCTCGCTTATCTGTGAAAGATAATTTTACCATGCTCAAAGACATCATACGCGGCACGCTTCACATAATCCTCTACAATGAACCATGCCAGCGCATAAACCCAGACAAACAACGCCAACGTCCAGCCAATTGGTGACAGAAGAAACCCGTAAACAACAATCAATGTGGCAATCATCTGGGTCGAGATAACAGCCAATAGTAGAATCTTTGCGGGTTTGATAGACCAGAAAGGTCCCCTCGTTCGTGCTACAAACAAAGTCAGGTGACCTGCCACAGATAGCTTCAGGTAAATGAACGACTGAATGCTCAAAAGAGGAAGGTATAAAATTTCCATTCATATGAAGAGGAGTCCAAATGACTCTATGACACCTACAAATCCCAGAACGGTTGCTATCCCAAGCACTACCCGCATATTCCACTTCTCCGGCTTATCTGAATATTTAACGTTGTCGAATGCAATGGTCATAATAGGCAGGTCGTTTAGCAGTGCCAGAAGGACAATCATGAGGGCTGTGACAGGATAGAAATTAAATATCAGAATGGCGAGCGTCATGAAGAATAATACCCTTATCGTTTCGGCTATGCGATACACGGCATAACTGTTCATCCGCTGAAATATTTTTCGGCTTTCCTTGATGGCATCAATAATAACTGATAATCCCGGCAGCGTCAGCACGATGGCTGCCGCTGAGCGTGCAGCATCTGTGGCACTTTCCACGGCAATGCCGACATCTGCCTCCTCAACGAGTCGCTGCGATTCCGAATTCTTCTTACCGTGAAGAGTTGATGATGGTAGGATATTAGTACCGAGGTTGATTAGTCTGGCAGTTTCTTTGGCAATAGCAGTATGGTCTCCCGTGACCATCTTCACCTGAACTCCCATATTCTCTGCGATTCTAAGGGTCTCTGCCGAATCCTCGCGCGGCGGGTCGTACAGAGGAATTATTCCCGCAAACACCCACTCGTCCTCTTTGTCTCTGTTTGTCCTCGCCACACCCAGTGCTCGGTAGCCCTTTTCTGCAACTTCAAGGACTTTCTGATTGACCACATCTGCAATCTGTGCGGCATTCGCAGCAAGCGATAGAATTACCTGCGGAGCTCCTTTCGACACCTTAAAGGCGTTTCCTTCGGCATCGCGGATGCTTGCTTCTGTCCTCTTGAGTACAGGGTCAAAAGGTATAAACGATGTTACACTGTATTTATTGATTTTAGTTTGCAGAGCGTTCGCACTGTTCAGAATCGCAATATCAATCGGGTCCTGGTCCTCCTCACGGGATGCGAGTGCACCCAGAAGAATAAAGTTGTTGCCAGTATCTCCGAATCCTTTTTGGGG
Organism: Halobacteriota archaeon; assembly: GCA_049287525.1. GTDB lineage: Archaea > Halobacteriota > Syntropharchaeia > Alkanophagales > Methanospirareceae > QENJ01. The sequence continues at coordinate 3,243 of JBAQFZ010000012.1, forward strand.
ATAACAGCAAAAGGACTAATTTCAAGCGTTTCTGGCAAATATAATCGAGCACATTTTGCCATCAAACCCTTCGATGTCGAGACACTCAGCGATTTAAGCGC
>JBAQFZ010000013.1:0-3925 GCA_049287525.1 Halobacteriota archaeon
CTAATTGGCTTATGAGGTTACATGCTATTAAAATCAAATTTTGTGATAAAAAATGTTATATACGATTAGGCATAATTAGATAAATGAGACAGGTCCAAGTGTCCTACATTTATTTGAAAGTCAACCACTATACAACCGGATGGGCAAAGGTATTTACTGAACAGGCAGACCGATTATTAACCGAACACGCATGGAATGTGATGCGGCTATCTTTTATGAGTGATTAGTGGAGGGGGTTAAATCCTTTACAATTTCCAAAGCTCGTTCATGCCGTTCTTTTTTTCGTACCGTACAGCCACTTTCATCCCAAATAACGCCCCGAGACTCACCCCTCCACATAAATCGCAGGCTTTAGCGGAATAGCAAACTTCTTCTTCCCCTTTGGGTCGTAGTCATCGTTTATTACTATTTCACACCCGAACTCACGCATCAAATACTGCTTCTCTCGTTCCAGAATCGCCGATTCGTTCAACTCAAAATATAAAGTATAATCTTTCTTTGGTAAAGCTTTCTTTTTGAAAGAAAGGTTTTTCATCATCTGCTTCACGAACTCCACCGTGCTCTTATCCTTCCGGAGCTGCATCGCCACCCGGATAATATCCTTATCCGGCACATCCTTTATCGCACGGAATATCTCCCACTTCCAGTCCTCTGCAGTATACACGTAAATTTTCGCGGGCTTTAGCCTGGCTACTTTTATTATCTCCTTTATATCCTCAATCAAAACAACCAGATACTCCTCCTCACGCTCCACACGGTCATCAATAAACACATCTTTTAGCTCAGGTAGAGTCTGCAAAGAAACGAAACTTTGCGCCTCCGGCAGCAGCTTATGCCATATCTCTTCGCATATATGTGGTACAATAGGCGACAGCACAATCAGCCAATCTTCCATTACGTTCCGGACAATTCTCTTACGTCTGTCCCTATCCTGCCGCTGCTCGTAATACCTGATGTCGTTCATTGCATTGAACAGCATGTTTATTCCCGCTTCTCGTATCCTGAATGCGTCAAACTGCTCGATAGACTCCCGTAAACTTCGGTATAACCGGGACAGCAGCCATCGGTCTATATGCGTGAGTTCTTCCTCATTTATACCCGCCACATCTATACTATCTTCAAATACTTCTATCACGGCATTAAGCCTCTTTCGCAACGCATCCGTATCCTGCTCACGCCAGTTGGCCACGCTTGCGAAATCCGCATTAATCGCACAATAAAGCCTGTATAAATCCACGCCATAAAGTTCAGACACATCTGCCAGCGGAATCACATTGCCCTTGCTCTTTGACATCTTTTTACCTTCTCGAATCATCAGCTCGTTCAGTGTAATCGCTCTGGGCCAATAACGTTCCGGGAATATCGCGGCATGGTGCATCAAAAAGAATACCAGATGGTTAGAGAGGTGTGGTGGTGCAGTATGCCGCAGGTCATCCGGATACCAGTACTCGAACTCTCTTCTTATACGCTCCAGTATCTCTGCATCAACCTTTATCTCCTTCGACAATCCATCAGCATCACCGATACTTAGAAATACATAATCAAAGAACTGCTCGGTTAACGCGTCCACTGGCAATTGCCTTAACCGGTGTGCTATGGTGTACAGAGCCATGTAAATGGTAGAGTCACTCAGGGATTCGATTATCCAGCCTTTTTCAAACGGAAAAGGTGTGCCCAGGCCCCGCTTACGTGCACAAGGTCTGAACGCCAGCCAGTCAATAATGTCGTGCATATACGCCTTATACTTCGCGGGATAGAACGTCATGCCTTCCACGAGTTTATGCCCCAACTCTTTCCACCAGCCAGGCGTGTAATCAATAAACCACTGGTCTTGCAGAACTGCCACTATTACCTTTCCCCCCCCTCGTGTTACCGCCTTCCTCGACGTATCATAGAATACGTCCGCTATATTAGTCCTCTTTAGCCAATCCTTAACTTCATCCTTTATATCTGCTATTTTAACACCCGCAAAATCGCCACAATTATCATTCAAGACGCCGCGATAAAACTCATCCTTATAGATTATCTGCGTGGCTTCCTCCAGTCGCTCATCCGCCTGGCTCTCTATTCCCTGCCTTTCACATATCTCTTTTGCAGGCAATTCGTATCCTTCTATGTCTATTATCTTTATCGGCTCTATTTCCACACCTTCCGACTTCCTTATATCTTCTAACGCGATGTAATCGTACGGAGCATGTGCCGGTACTGAGTAAACCACACCGGTGCCTACGTCTTCAGCCACGAAGCTCGCCGGTAAAATCGGAATGGCTCTACCCGCCATCGGCTCCTCGACCTTCTGCCATACAAGCCCGTCTATCTCTCCTAAAACCTCTATTCCTTCCTTCTGGTGTACCAACTTCCCCGCTGCACTCCGGGATACAATCCAGAGTTCTTTACCGACCTTAACTTTAACATATCTGGCAGCCGGGTTTAGCCAGAGGTTTGTCACACCAAAGATGGTTTCGGGTCGCAGCGTTGCGGCAATTAAGTAGCTGCCGTCCGCGAGTTTGAACTTTATAGCCGTGTGCTCTATCACAGATACTTTATCGGTATCCCCTCCTTCTATGTCATCTTCTCCTACTGCTGAACCATCTTCAATAGAATAGGTGATGGGATATTTACCCTTCTTTATCACGCCTTTATCGTGCAGCTTTTTGAACTGCCATTCGATAAACCTGTTGTATATCGGCTCGGTGGTATTGAACTTCCGCCGCCAATCAATAGAATATCCCATGCGCAAGAAATCCGCGGATATTCGAGCCGCGAAGAAATTCGCAACGTTCTCCGCACTGCGGAAACTATTTACAAGTGCATCCACCTTATCCACATCTTCATAAATCGCAATGTAATCTTTGAATCGTGCCACGACCTCCGCATCACCTTTTGCTATGCTGTCAGCAATCGCTAAAATCGGCGTCCCGGTCACGTGAAACGCCATAGGAAATAGCACATTGTAGCCCTGCAATCGCTTAAATCGCGCTATTATATCGCCTATTGTATATGTTCTTCCATGGCCTATATGCAGCGGTCCGGAGGTGTAAGGGTACGGAACGGTAAAGAAGAACTTCTTCTTGTCCTGGATTTCACCATCAAAAATCTTCGCCTCAGCCCATCTACGCTGCCAATTCTCTTCTATCGCCTTGAAGTTTATCGCTGTCATTTCGGTCTTCGCTCTTATTATGTTACTCTTGCTAATATTTTTGTATAAGGTGTATAAAAAGAGCTTTTATGCCGATTTCACAAATAGTTTAATAAGGGGTATTTAAGTCACCAAAAACCGATGTAGTTTCCAGAGGGATGTTGCGAGTTAAAAATTACCATTTTATCATAAAAATTAACAAAATGCCACATATACATATTACCACATAGAGTTCATGCCCAAATTGTAAAATCGGAGATTCCATGAAAAAGTCCCGTAAATGTGATATTTAAAGCATAGACAACCCCTATTTTACCTTTTTGGGTTTCAGTGCAGATAGCTTACGCTAAAGAATCAACATCCACAAAATCTAATTTTATCCCTTGTTTGACTTATAAACTCATTTATGCTCGCCAACTGCTCAGGATTGAATTCAAACCGGACGGACTGCCCATTGAAAGAAATAACCGCCATTTTGTGCAGTATATCCCGCCTCAGCACTTCTATGCCTGCGATTCCTGTAATCCTCGATAATCTGCTCTGGCGATGCGTTAAATACATTCGTCAACCAGATGAGCATTTCTTCCTTCTCATTCCCGTCTAATACCTTTATTCCCGCCTTGTAACCATTTATCCAGTATTTCCTCCCTCTTCCCCTCCCAACAGCCTCGATTCTCCACGACTATCCGAACCGGAGTGCCATCGGAAAAACACTCGATTGCCCTCCTGCGCCGGATAGTGCGCGGGCTTTCTCTTTGATGTGATTTACCGTCATACAATGACAGA
>JBAQFZ010000014.1:0-7364 GCA_049287525.1 Halobacteriota archaeon
GCCGTCTGTAACAGCTTCGACAATACCAGCAGCGCAAACTATTACAAGCTATGGACAGGACTTCGTCGTTAACTACGACAATATTACCCTCTGGCTGGACGGAGAAGATTCAACCATTCTAGTGGGACAGGTGATACAGTTCTACAATGCGACTGGTGGTCCTTCAGGAAAGGTGACGTTGACCGGAGTAAGCGGAGAGGCTAAGGATGAAGGTGACGTGAAGTCCACGGGTTCTGACGGGCGACTCGAAACCACATTAAAGACTGGTAAATATGAAACGCGCTGTGATGACCCGAGTTATGGCTGCACTGTAACTAATATCAGTGTTAGTTCCGTAGACCTGGAGCTAAAGCTGAAGAGCGGAACCAAAACAGTGAGCAGTATTCCCCGGGGAACCTGTATCAATATAAAGTTTACAGGCTTAGACCCGGCTGAACACGATGGTGTAACCCTGAAGGTGACTGATCCGGGTGGTGATGCCGTGAAAGTAAATCCTGCTGATGGAACCGTCTTCGATAAGGTCAATGTCGCTCATATTACCGACCGGGAAATAGACACCGCAGGATGGGAACTGGGAACTTATAAATTCAAAGTTTCTACTGAGGAGGAGTATGCACGTGGACTGGACAAAGAGAGTGCCGAGGAGGAATTAGAGATAGTAAGCCCTGAACTTAAGATTGTAGCGAAGAAGACCGAAATAGTCGAACTGGAGAAGGTGAAGTTGACGGTGACCGGTGTGCCTGACCATAATATATCTATCCTGGTAGATAGAGGTGCGGAACATGCTACGTTCCCAGCCAGCGTAAACGACAATCTCGCATCAACCAAAATTGGCAACTTCACCGACTTGATAGACGCTGACGGTAAGATGGAATACGTAGCCTATTTTGACAAAATAGGCTCTTACACAGTGAAAGTAAAGGACGTAGACAGTGTGACAGAAGATTTCGTTGATATATCAGTTTCAAAGAAGAAGGTTACACTCACTATACCAGAGACATGCGCAATAGGAGCTGAGCTCGTAGTCAACGGCACGTCAAACACTGGAAAAACAGTAGATATTGCCATCGAAAACCGAATTGTGAAAGTTGACTCAGCAATTGACACGAAAGGAAAGTTTGAAGTGAAACTGCCAACTTCTGCTACTTACGGGACTGGTACCGAAGGCGGCATAAAGATAAAAGCATTTATAGATAGAGACTTTTCCTTCGGGCAAGATGCTTCGGGAGTCGAAGACGATGGCTCAACCATGGTGCTGATGGTAACAGGTGATTTGACTGCAGAATCATCAGCTACATTAGTCCCGCCAGGCGATTCTTTTACGCTCCGCGGCACCGCACCCGGCTCAAAGGTGGTGGACATCCTTATTGTTGGACCGAAAGGCGGTGGTGGAAGAGGGATGAATCCTGCAAATTCCGAAGCTAACGGGCTCCCACGCGGAGTTGTGTATGAAGCCGCATCGGTAAGCAGCGACTTTGCATGGTCCATTGACATTGACGCTGATGAAGATGCTGACACCGGAACATACCTCGTGTTCGTGCTAAGCCCGGGAAAGGACAAAATATACGATGGAATTAGAGATGCTGATTTGCTAAACGGCACAAAAACGAAGTATTTCGATGGCGACCTCTCCCGACTTGCAGGAAAGACACAGGAACTGATAAATGCTACTCTTTACGATGCCACTATCGGCACAGCAGGCAGCGACGACTTCATGAAAAAACTGAGCATAAAAGTTGGAACGGCAGAAGTATCGCTCTATTCCATTGCGGATGTAGAAATTGGTGGTGACCTGGTGATTACAGGAACCTCTAACAGAGAAGGGCATTCCATCATTGTCAAGGTGACGGGACCGGTAGACCTCGGAACAAAGTTCGCACCCGTTGAAAATGGTAAATTTAAAGCAAATTTCTCAACTTCCGAGGCTTTAACAGGTGAATATACCGTAGAAGCAGATGACGGCGAGGGACACACGGATACAACAGTCGTGAACATCATCATGCCGGTTCGAACAGTGGCATCGCCACCACCCACACCAACAGCAACTCCAGTGCCAACAACGTCTCAGGAGATGCCAGCACCTGCATCAACACCGACAACGCAACCTGAGAACTCGTCAAATTCTACTTCGTCAGCAGCGGCACCAGGATTCGAGGCGGTATTTGTGATAACAGCGTTAGTGGTGGTGTATCTGTTCATCTCCGTGCCAGGAAAGAAAAGAAAGTAGATAAAAATGAAATGAAGATTTATCTATCTTCATCTTTTCTTTTTTATTTCTTTATCAAGCTTGAGACGAAGTGCATCTTCACCACCCACCTATATTCACTTTAACCCCCTCCACAATCAGGACATAAAACAGCAGCGTATACTCCTTCAATTTATCAACATACTATCCTGCACATCAGCCATGTAAAACGCGAGTCTAAAATTAGTAAGAACCGAAAAAAGTACTTAAAACCCGATATCGAAAGTCGTGATAGTCGCTATCTGCTTTGAGGAGGAGATAACATTCGTGGTAAGCGAAAGGTCCTTAAAGATTTATTAATAAAAACGAATTTATTTTGTAGCTAGCTATAAAGGTATTTATTAGTAATGAAAATAAAATTACAGTCCTTAGGTTATCTTGAAGGTTGGCTTTCTACTATAATTAATATTATCCTTTTTGCTTTTAAATACTGGGTTGGTCAAAAATACAATTCGATTTCCATGAAAGCTGATGCGTGGCATACTTTATCAGATACATTAACCTCGATTATTATTATCTTTGGGTTTTGGATGGCTGCACAAAAGGCAGACTATAAACATCCCTTTGGTTATGGACGTGCAGAACCAATTGCTACCGTGATTATTGGGACTTTATTAGCAGTAGTTGGATTTAATTTCTTAATAGAGTCTATTACTCGACTACAAAATGTTCAATCAGCGTATTTTGGAAAATTAGCTATTATTGTGTTTCTAACTTCTGTATTGATTAAAGAGGGGTTAGCTCAATTTTCAATATGGGCGGGGGGAAAAATTAAGTCACAAGCTCTTATCGCGGATGGTTGGCATCATCGAAGTGATGCAATTGCCTCAGGCCTCATTGTTTTGGGCGCACTTTTTGGACATTGGTGGTTGGATGGTATTTTAGGGATTTTTATTTCGTTATTAATCTTATATGTTAGTTATGGAATTTTAAAACGTGCGATAAGTATATTATTAGGTGAGAAATATGATAAGGAATTGGAGATTCGAGTTAAGAAACTCGTGAAAAAAACCGTTTCCCATACCTGTAATGTTCATCATCTTCATTTACATAAATATGGTGATCATATGGAGTTAACATTTCATATTAAACTTCCTTCAGAGATGAATTTAAAAGAGAGCCATGATGTTGCCACATTATTAGAAAATAAGATTCGAACGGAGATGAATATTGAAACAACTATACATATCGAACCTGCCTAAGGAGAAGAGGTGAAAGAACTTTTAGATTTATGCTTTAAGTATTTATGCTATTAGGTATACGAATATAACAAAGATGAACAAAGAATACAGATATATCCCTTTTATTACGCTATCTGAGCTAAAGCCACGAGTTTGGATTACGCTATCAGGCTGCAACTTCAGATGTAAAGGGTGTTTTAGCGTCGCTCGTGACCCGGTAGGTGAGTTAATGAGTGTAGGAGAGTTAATAAGTCTGGTGAAGAAATCTTCCAGCGATTATTATGGAGATATGCCACTGGAAGAAGCGGTAATAACAGGTGGCGAACCTACTTTAAATAAGCATTACCTTCTGGATTTGGTATCGCAGCTAAAAGAATTTGTTGAATGGGTAGTGCTTGACACGAATGGGTACCTTTTAGATGATGTTTACTTAGAGGAGCTAATAGAAGCGGGTTTAACTGAAGTTATGTTTGACTTGAAGGCGTGGGATGAAAAACTGCATGAATGGTACACCGGGTATACGAATAGAAGGATTTTGGAGAATATAAGAAATGCGTATGGAAAAGTAAAACTCGTGGTGAATACTGTGTACATACCTGGGATTGTGGACGAACCTGAGATAGAGAAGATAGCGAAGTTTTTATCTGAAATAGACGATAAAGAGGAGATAGATTATCGAATAAATAGATTCCGCGTGGAATTAAGCCATGAGAAAATATCGAGGAATCCCTATCCGGAGGAGATAGAGCGTGCTTACTCGATTGTTGCTGGATATATGAAGAACCCGGTGATAGGAAAGAGTTGTGTGCGAGAAAGGGAAATAGGCGTGAGAAGGGGTTGGATAACGGTATTCCCGGACGGAACAGTAAAAAGGCGGACTGTGGATGATTATCGGAAAGAGAAAGGAAGAATGAAAGTAGAGCAGATTCACTTTCTTGTATTATGCTTCAGCATACTTCAATAACTATAGCTATGGAAGAACGGATCGGGGAATGGGCGAAACGGTTTGAAAACTGCAAGCTATGCGGGTGGAAATGTGGTGTAAACCGGTTGGAAGGAGAACCTGGCGTTTGTGGTGTCAGTATGCCAGAGATTGCCTACTGTAATCTCGCACAGGTTCTTCAGAGTTATTCAGTGACGATGCTTGGCTGCAATTTCAAATGTATCTATTGCAATGCTTACCGACTTTCACAGTATCCAGGGAGTGGCTGGTTCTATCGAGGCTATATAGACCCAAGAGAGCTAGCAGCAGAGGCAATTCGCCAGATTAATTCACCAGAAGGGAAGGCGATGCACGTGGATAAGATAAGCTTTACCGGTGGAGAGCCGACAATACATCTTCCGTATATCGCAAAGGTGGTGGGAGAAGCGAGGGAGAAGATACCGGGATTGGGCGTAGGCTTCGCCACAAATGGATTTGCGAGCCAAGAGACTCTTCAACAGATTATAGACCTATGCTCTTACGTTACGTTTGAGATAAAGGCGTTTAATGATGAAACGCACCGGGCGATAACGGGAGCGCCAGTCGAGCCGGTTTTACGCAATGCCGAATACCTCATTAGAAGAGGTAAAGATAAGATACGCGCATTCAGAACCATTGTGATACCGGGGATAAACGATACAGAAATAGAGGAAATAGGAGAGTTCCTCGCTTCTTTTGACCCCTCAGTGCCACTGCGCATCATACCTTTCAGACCTAACTATATTTTATATTATCATCCCGGACCCACGAAGAGGAGAATGGACGAAATCGGAGAGGCGGTCTTAAAAACAGGTCTTGAAAATGTCTGGTGGGGAGGATATTATCCGATGGTAGCATCAAAGCGTGTAATTGAGACGGCAAGGGAGTTAAAAGGAATCAAGCAAGAAGGAGCACGGCTTGCTTTCGCATATTCCAAGCTGGCTGGTTGCAGCAAAGAAAATAGAAACTGTGGTGAATGCCCGATGAAGTTGAATTGCCCTGCGGGATTAAAAGAGCCGTGGTTGCTAGATGTAGAGTAAAAATGGTAAGGAACTCTATCAAGAAGGCACGTGGAACGATAAAAATAAAGAAACTACTTAAACTTAACGAGTATTATGAAGGAAAAAATCCTGAGAAGATGGTTAGCGAATTATATCCTCTGCTCGATAAAGTAGGTTATGAATGTTTAGAGAAGATTGCAGGTGTTTGCACTCAGCTTGGCAAGAATAGCGGTCGAACTGCGGTTAGTTTGCTTGAGGAGAGTCCTGCTATCGTTGAACGATTGCTAATGTATGGCGATAAAGATTTAGTGTGGAATGTTTATGGTCTTTGTAGTCGGGTTGCCAGGTACGAAGAGGGAACTGCTATCAGATTGCTTGGGCTAAGTCCAGAACTGATAGCTAGAATAGGCTATGAAGGATTAGAGAAGATAGCCGAACTTTGTAGCAAGGTAGCTCAAGAAGACAGTTTTGTCGCTACAAGGTTAATGGGACTGAGTCCAGAACTAATAGCCAGAGTAGGCTATGAAGGATTAGAGAGGGTAGCGGGTCTTTTTAGCAGGGTCGCAACCAATCGTAGATTTATCGCTGCCTTGCTTGAGATGACACCGGAACTAATAGATAAAGTAGGGATTGATCTTTTAGAAAATGTAGCGGAACTGTGTAGTCAAGTCGCCGGGTATAGTAGTAGAACTGCGGTCCGGTTGCTTGGACAGAGTCCGGAACTAATAGATAAAGTAGGTATTGACGTTTTAGAGCGGGTAGTCGGACTTTGTAGTCAGGTAGCTCAGGAAGATAGTTTTGTGGCTGCCAGGTTGCTTGAGATGAGTCCCGCATTCATTGATAGAGTTGGTTACGATTGTTTAGGGCAGATGGCAGAACTTTGTCGTCAGGTCAACAAGGATGATAGTTTTATCGCTGCCCGTTTACTTGATGAGAGTCCGGAACTCATTGATAGATTGCTAAGGCATGGCGATCACGAATTACTTACAAATGTTTATGGACTTTGTAGTCAGGTCGCCCGGGATTATAATTGGAGAACTGCGGTCCGGTTGCTTGGGGCGAGTCCGGAACTCATTGATAGATTGCTACGGTATGGCGATAAAGATTTGGTGATGAATGTTTATGGGCTCAGCGGTCAGGTAGCCAGGTATAGTGTGCGAACTGCTGTCGGTTTGCTTGAGCAGAGTCCCGATCTCATTGGTAGAGCGGGATATGAAGGTTTAATAAAGGTAGCTTACCAAGCATCCGAAATAGCAAAGGTAGAAGGCGAAGAGAAAGCAAATTCTTTTGTGAAGGGCGAGTCTTCTGAATATGCCGGTTTCTTTGAGTCTATCACAGAAGGTCTTGAGCTGAAGAGAGTAAAACCCGTTTTGGTACATTATCTGAATGCGTTGTTGGGCTACCGAATCGAGATTGTGGAAGCACATAGTGCTTCAACCGATGGTGAGCGAATCTTCCTTCCGGGAAGGGTTAAAGAATTCGAAGAAGAAGAAGATAGAAATTTTATTATGTACAAAGTTCTGGCGACACATGAAGAGGCTCATCTGGAATATGGCAGTTTTGATTTTGAGTTGATGCGAGTTCAGGATGTTGCAAGTAAGATAAAGGCGAAATACGCGCGAAATCTTCTATCTCGTCATGAATATAGTCATTCCGCAAAATTTATGCAAAGTTTATGTATGGACTCCTTCCTATTGATGCTTGTGAATAGAAATGAGAAGTAAATACATAGGTGTTCGGATAAGGGATTGTGAATCCAACTCATGATACCTTTTGTATAGTATAAAAACGATTATTTTACCCAGTGATCTGATGTATGACTTTCAAATGATGAAAAGGGAGTAGACCCCCATAGTTTCACCCACAACTCTTTTATAATAACCACTATTTTATACCTATGGAACAAGTTATAGAAGCCGTTAGCAGTATGGACAGATGTCCTTTCTGTGGCTCAAAATTCCCCGCAAGATCTTTAG
>JBAQFZ010000015.1:0-38065 GCA_049287525.1 Halobacteriota archaeon
GTGTCGAGGACATGACGTACAAGGAGATTTCAAAAGCGTTGCACAATAAAACGCCGTTAGAACAGGTGGAAGAGACTAAGGTGAAGAAAGGGCTGGAACCGACACGAGAACAACCGAGGGTGATACAAAGAAAGAAGGTCAAGGAAGAAGAGAAAGGGGAAGGAAGTTTAGATTTATTCAAAACGCATTTGCAAGAGCTTGAAGGTACGTTTAAGGCACGATTGCTGGACGAAGAGAAGAACGTAGTGAAAGAGACGACTGTAAGAGACCTGGCAAAGGAATTGAAAGAGACGAACGAGAGTGCAAAGGGCGTGGTATTTGACGGCGTGATTACACAGAGAATAGTAGACCTCGCAAAAGAGAAGGAGATGGATTACGTGGTGGGGATAAAAATAGGTGACGTAGTCAAGAGACCCACATCATTGAAGATTCTAACGTCCGAATCCGTCTGATGCCATGAGCATTCCATTCCCCTTTCTCTTTTATTTTGGTATATACCACCAATTACCGGATGTATCCCAGCTCTTCCTCGCGGTGCCGTGGAATCTGCGCTCGCTCCATCTCTTTCAGTCGCTCGACTACCCGTTCCATCTCCTCGGCACGCTCTTCCAACGCCTGCATGTCTATTTTGAGATCCAATGCTTGACACAGTACTTTGAGTACCGCCTGGGCACTCAGGGGGTCTACCAGATAGCCAGAAGTGAGACCCAGCAAACAAACAGCGGGAAAGCCTCTGAGCTTACCGAGACCTAACAACAGTCCAGAAGCACCAACAATGCTACCGCCTGGTTCTTCTTCCCGGAACTCCACCCCATACTGTTTCATCTCGTCCACCAGTTCTAATTCATTCGTGGCACCGAGCACCATCTGTTTCTCTACAAGCTGACCTATACCATATCCACCAAGGGTATAGATGCGTGCGACATCATACTGCTGTGCAATGTCAAGTAGCCGCTCTGTAATGAGATAATGCCCCTCATTCGTAATGCTCTGCTGGTCTCCAGTGATGATTAACAAATCCTGCTTCTTTGATTTCCAGGCATATATCTCGTTCTTACATAGGTGGACTGTTCCATCGTTGTTTACCAGTACCTGCGGTGGAAAATGCCATGAGTATATCTCAATTATCTTCTCGGCATCCAGCTCCTGTATTATATGTTCAGCCACTAATTTACCTACGTTTCCTACTCCTGGGAGCCCTTCTATCGCTATCGGCTTCTTCAAGTTCACCTGCTTCAACTCATGCACTTCTATCTCTTCCATATTTCATCATCCTTCTATATTTACCATACGGGTCTTTTGGGGAGAACCTCGGAGGCAGTGGATTCTTCGTCCTTCCCCCACACTTATTACATACTTCTTTCAATGTATATTCGCCACATACCTCGCATTTCCTTATCCGTGACTTCATTTAAAACTATCCTCCGGGAAAAGTTTTAGGGCTAATTTCGGTAGAACTCCCCCGTTCCTTCATTCTGTTTTATTATTTCAATCGCGGTACTTGCCGCTTTACTCAGTATGCTCTCTGCCTTTTTATAATCTGGCGCGGTGATACGCATCTTATACTTCGGTGCTCCGATGTAGAAGCATTCCAGTTTCACGCCGTCCGATAATTCTGCACTCTTTACCGTCTCTTTTGCCCGCTTCAACGCATCCTTTATTATCTCTACACCGTTGGACACCGGGCACGTCAGCTTGATATATCCGGTTATGTGCACTGATGGCAGTTTTACGTTGGCAATCGCCACCTGGTGGATCGCACCTGCGACTTCTTCTCTTATCCCCAGTGTGATGAGTGCGTCTTTACCACCCCGTAACACCTCCTGGAACGCATCATATAGTCCACCATAAGCATCCAGCAATTGCTGTTCAATCGTATTGAACTCCTCTTTGCTTATTTCGACCTGCACTGAGGAGGTGATAAGGGAGAGCCACTTCTTCGCTCTCTTATCGTTCTTCCACGCTTTTATCCGCTCCCGTTTTTGACCGTCCTTCACTACTTTTAATGACAGGTCTATATACCCTCTCTGCGCATCTACATTTAACACTTTGCATACTATTTTTTGCCCTTCTCTCACGTAATCCCTCAAGTGTTTCACCCAGCCGGTGGCTACTGCTGATATATGGATAAAACCTTCTTTATCTCCATACTCGTCAAGTGTAACGAAGACCCCAAAAGTCGCAAGCTCCTTTACCGTGCATACTACTAACTCCGTCGGCTCTGGCCATCCGTCCTTTACCATCCCTTATCTCCCCTCTTCATATTGTTAATCGAGAACAGCAATTATCCGGCTTTTTATCTCCGCCTTGCCCCCTCGCGGCACAACCAAAGTTCTACTACAGACGTTACACCTCACCTGTGTAGAAGCGTGGTCGAAGACAACCTGCTCATTTTCACAATCATCGCATTTAACTCTTACGAACTTGCTCCTCTTCTTCCCTTCCATACTATATCGCCTCCTGTTTCATCTCCTGTTTCATCTCCTGTGATAGCATTTTCGTTATTTTATTATTAGTCCACCAGCTCCAGCTTGGATACACGAAAACCCGCCCTCTGATGCTCCTTCTTGCATTCCATGCACTTATATTTGAGGAAAACCTTCTTCGTTGGCTTATCTCCACCCGGAATCTTGGAAAATTTACCACTATTCCCTATACCCGACCTGCGTTTCTTTTGACGCACTATCCAATTCAAAGAAGAAGCTCTCCCTTTCTTTACCTTATCCACATCATGTAACGTATGCTTCTTGCAAAACGGGCAGTAAATCCGCACTTGTTTCGGCATCTTCATCTTTCTATATCCCCTTTATTACTCATATTTCCCCTTCAAACCTCATTGCAACCTCGCGCTTACACAGTATCTCTGCATTGGTCTTTGGCAGCATAATTACATCTTCTTTTCTCACCTTATAAATCCTTCCATCTGTACCCATGAATGTAGGTATATCCTCTAATATCCTGACGATATGCCGCGGTTCTCTATCTTCCACGAGTTCCGTCTCTTTTTCTTCATCTGTGGACGCGGTTTGCGTATGATGCGAAATGTCTTCTTCTCTTCTCTTTACCTCTTCCTCCCCTTCGCCCCATATTAACGCGAATAATCGCTCTCTGCCTTCATCCACGTGGCTCTTCACGCCCTCGAATAAAGTACGCTCCTCTTCCATTAGCCCCTTAGATTGTGTATTCAAGCCGGAACTGGCAAGTTTTATTATCTTCCCTATGCGTCTTCTGATTATGTCCTCTACTTTCATCCGCGCATTCCGTATCTCGTCTTCTATAAATTCACGTCTGCTTCCTTCCGCATCGCGTTTCTCCGCCTCTAACTTCTTTATATACACGCTTACGTCCGCGAAGAATGCTTCTGGTAACTCCTGAAGTGATGCGGTGTTCCGCTCTTTATACAGGATTTCCCAGAGCTTCTCTATGTCCATCTTCTTCAAATATTTCTAGATAACATTCAATATGCTCATCAAAAACAACATAATCATATCTAAAAAGCATAACGGTAAATACTTTTGGATACAAGGACACCTAAACAAGAAAGATGAAACTCTTTCGTACGCTTATCTCGTTGGACGAAGCATTAAAGACGGTTTTAGCACATGCAACCCTATCGGAAAAAGAGACAGTCAGTTTTGACGCGTCCTTTGGTCGAGTGCTGGCTGAGGATATTCGCTCACCCGTAGACAGCCCCCCTTTTGACCGCGCAGCTATGGATGGCTATGCGATTAGAGGAGAGAACTCTTTTGGTGCAACACCAAATAAGACCGTTCTTTTGAAACGCAAAGCAGTAGAGGAAGAAGAAGAACAACAAGAAGAAGAAGGAGGGCTGGAAATAGGAGACGGTGAATATCTACCGATACAAACGGGTAAGCCAATGCCAAAAGGTAGTAATGCCGTTGTCATGCTGGAATACACAAAGGAGAGTGGTAACAAGCTGGAAATATTCAAACCCGTCACACCGGGTAAGAACGTCTCTTTTAGGGGAGAGGACGTGAAGAAGGGCGGGATTGTGTTAAAAGAAGGTCGGTGGCTGAGAGCTCATGACATCGGGATGCTCGCGTCACTATTCAAAACGAGAGTGAGAGTGTATAAAAGCAGGAGGATCGGGATAATCTCTACGGGTGATGAGCTTTCAGACCCGGAGGACTCGTCTGCTGGAGAGATAGCCGATGTGAATAGCTATATGTTAGAAGCGCTGGTAAAGAATATAGCGGTTCCGTATAGGGCAGGCATAATAAAGGACGATTACGGGGCGATAAAGAACGCGATAAGAAACTCATTAGCAGATTGCGATGGGTTGTTGATAACTGGCGGGAGTTCGGTAGGCAAGCGAGATTTTATAGCCGAGGTAGTAGAAGACCTGGGTGAGCTTATATTCCACGGCGTGGCTATTCGCCCCGGTGAGCCCACGGGTTTTGGGATCATCAAGGACAAACCCGTTTTTGTGCTGCCCGGCTATCCCGTAGCGACATTTTCCGCATTTGTAATGCTCGTGAGACCTTTTTTGTATAAGGTACATGGCGTTAAAGAGGGCAGTCGTAAAATACTCGCGGTGACACGCAAGAAAATACCATCAGCCGTGGGAAGGAGCGATTTTGTACGTGTAAAGCTGTTTTATTCCCGGGACGGGTATTATGTGACGCCTGTAAGGGTAAGTGGTTCGGGTATTTTATCCAGCATGACGAAAGCAGATGGGTTTGTTGTGATAGAAGAGAATAAAGAAGGTGTGGCAGAAGGGGCAAAGGTGGAAGTGAATGTATGGGATTAAATCCGATGATAGCCCTTATTTGATTTTTTTTTTAAAGTATGTTCACGTAATTTATATATACTGATAGAAATAAAATAGATAGGGTAATAGGTGAAAGAATAACCCATGAGTGAAACAAGACCGAGTATAAGTACATTAAGAGATGTCGGCTATAAAGTGATAATGAAGAATGAGGATGGTACGCCAAGGAAAGTATGGAGGTGCCTTGTAAAAGAGGGCAATTATGGGAAGTTTATATCCGTGGAGCAGCACTGGGTACGGAGAATGGAGGGGAATAAGATAGTAGAAAGCGATTGGGCACGAAAATCTATCAATTTCCCTCACGACCGTGAAAAAGCGTTTGCAACGTGGAATTCGATAAAGGAGCTATTAAATACCGCTTTTGGATCAGGTACGGCACCCGAAAGAGAAGTAGTAGAAGAATTCAGCGATGAACTCGAAGGACTGGATGAGGAGGATCTTTAGACCTCTAACAAATCGCACTATTTGAAGAACGCTTTGCAATGTCTTTCCGCTCTATCTGTAAGTATCATCCCGAAATCCGGGGGAAGGCAGTTTTTGTACGGGTACTGGGTGAACCGGTAATCCATGAGAATGATGATACAGCGGTCATGTTCGCTTCTTATACCTCTACCAGCCGCTTGTAGCACCTTTGTAATCGCAGGATAGAGATAACCATAAAGCCTTCCCTTCTCCTGCCCGTATTTACCCACATAGTAACCTTCTATCGTTTTTACCTCCAGCGTGGGTGGGCTCAACGGCAGTCCAACCACGATAATTGCCTTTAATGTATTGGATTCGTAATCCATGCCCTCCGAGAACGACCCGCCCTGCACAGCTAGCAGTATCCCCCCGTAATCATCGCGTAACGACTCGTATAACCTGTTTTTCTCTTCCTTCTTCATCTCCCGCCGCTCTACTATCGCTCTTCTCTTTACTTCATCAGGCAGATACGATGAGATGCTTTTTAAGAGTGCATAAGAAGGGAAAAAGACAGCCATACCGCCCCTCACGTATTTAGCCACTTCGCCTATCTTACTGGCTACCTTCGTGTACATCTCTTCGCCCCGCTCCGTATATTTCGTTGTAAGCCCTTTTGTTACGACAATCAATCGGTTCTCTTTTGGAAATGGCGAGCAGTATTCCCGCAAAATGATCTCTCTTCTCTTAATTTTATCAGGAGCTGCGCCTAAAACATCGGCATACATCTCCGTGGGGCATAACGTGCCGCTCATCATTATGGTGGCGTGTGCCCCCGCGAAGATTGGCTCACTTATAACCGAAGGGTCGAGCAGTTTGAAGAAGAGGGTAGGATTATCCTGCTGCGCAAGCGAGAAAATCCGCATGCATTTCTCCATGGTTTGCCAGTGGTCGAAGAAATCAGCCATCGTGAGGATGTTTCTCTGCACCGTCTCCGTTTTATATCTTGTGTTATCTGTGGTACCACCATCAAAGCTCGCGGCAATGTGCCTCAGCGAGTCTACAAACTCATCATAACTCATCGCATCTATTCGCCGCCTCAGCACCGCCTCCACCTCATCCAGCAGGAAATCACGCTCCACCTGTATCTCCTTTTTATTGTCCTTAATCGCTTCCCGCGTCAATCGTCTAAACGTCATCTCCAACTGCATGAGGTTGTCATACATCTCCCGGTTTGCCGCCCGAATGCCCCTTGCTGCCTCTGTTATTGTCTTCAGACGTAACTCACTGCTGAGATTGTTTCTTATACGGTCCGGGAGGTTATGTGCCTCGTCCACGATTACTATAAAGTTCTCCAGACCTTTTCCTATCTTTTCCCATATCCGCTCTGCGATGTCGTGCGAAAAGAGATAATTATAGTCACAAACGAGTACATCCGCACTTTTTCCTACCTCCAACGCCGCCCGGTAAGGGCATATCCCGTGGCTGGTGCACCAGGTGCATAACGTCTCCACGTGCATTATCTCCTCCTTTATCCGCCGCAGTGCATCTTCATCGTGTTTCATGAAGTAGCGACATCTTTTATTCTTCTGCTCTGACTTGCAGAACTCGTTGAATAGCGAATAGAACTCACGGTAGATGGATACCGCTCTGGGGCACATAGATTGCTTGGAAGTAATGTCCACAGCCACGGCACTCAAATTCACACTTTCTTTCATCAACCTGAGCGTATCAATAGCGATTTTATGCTGGCTCTTTTTGGACGTAAGAAAAAACACGGTCTTATCATTCGTGATGGCATATTGCACTGTCGGTGCGAGCACAGCCACGGTTTTCCCTATACCAGTGGGCGCGTGGGCGATAAGAATACCACCACCTTCCACCACGTGTGTCACATCTTCCATGAACTCTTTTTGTCCTTCTCGCACTGTGGGGAAAGGGAAAAGCGAGTGTCTTCTTTCTGCCATCTGTGATCTCTGTGATATAATAACAGAAACATAGAAATGAAAAGAAGCTAAACTATTTTTTGATAAGAGAAATGTATAAGAAATATATATCGGTAGAAAGAAAAGGAAGGATTATAAAATGAAAGTACTGGTGTATCCACCGAATAGTTTAATATTAACGGATCTGGTGGAAAGAGGGGGACATGAGGCGGTAGTATTGATGAAGGAGATAGGGGAGCACGTAAGAGATGCCGAAATAGATGCACCGCCGTTGAATGTAACAGAGGATGACCTGAAGAGGGCATTGCAATATGTCTCTGTGGAGGAACCGGCGGGGCTAAAAGGGCGGATAGGTCTGCTTGCTCCACTATTAGAGAAAGCAGAGGCTTCGATAATCCTGAGTGATGCGCCACCTACTTATGGCTGTATGGGCTGTGCCGTGGCTGACGAATTCTTCAAGTTCTTGATACGTAAGAGGGGGATACCGACATTAGAGGTGAAGTACGAAGGTGGGGAGAACCTGGAAAAGGCAGTCAAAGAGATAATGGCGTTTTTAGCACGGTTATCGGACGAAGAAGCGACGCAGAGTAGCGCGAAGAAGGGATGAGGACATGACGAGAGTGGCACTGATCTCTTGCGGGACAGAATATAGCGGAATTCAGTGGTTATTTAACGATATAGCGGAGAAAGTGGGTATCGAGCTGGTGTATCCCGAGATGGAGTTGTCGCAAGTGGACGCAGCATGTAAAGAGATAGGGTTCACGGGAGAAAGTCCGAATTTAAACATGATGATGGCGAGAGCAGTATCCATGTTAGAGGACACTACAATAAAAGGGGCGCTCCTTCTTACATGTTTCAAGTGCTCGGAAGGGACGATTGTGAAGGACATGGTTAGACGATTTCTGCATGAGAGGACAGACATACCTGTTATATCGTACTCAAACGTGGAGAAGCCGAAGGAGATAGAGATATATGCAAGATTGGAAGCGCTGGCGACATTGATAACCCGGAAAACGCTATTGATGCGAAAGAAGCAAGAGGGAATTACGCTGGGTATTGATTCCGGCTCTTCTACCACGAAGGCAGTGGTGATGCGGGATGATGCGATCGTAGGGGAAGGGTGGCTGCCGACAACAGACCCGCTAAAAACTGCGGATGATGCGATAGAATCGGCGTTGAACGGTGCGGGGATAAAAGCGAAAGAAGTGGAAGCGATTGGCGTGACCGGGCACAGTCGAGAACTTGTGAGCGAGCATATAAATGCTGACCTCAATTTAGAAGAGGTGAGTGTAGTCGCGAAAGGAGCGGCTCTGCTTTCAAAGCGGCATAAAGGCGATGCAACGGTGATTGATATAGGTGGTATGGATAACAAGTTGATTCTGACGCGAGACGGGATAGCAAATAGTTTTAGTCTGGGCGGTATTTGCGGTGGGTCTTCTGGCAGGTTCCTGGAAGTGGCATCGAACAGATTGGACGTGGACATCTCAGAGTTGGGGCAGCTTGCGTTGAAGTCGAAGGAGAGACACGAATTGCAGAGCTATTGTATGGTGTTCGGGATACAGAGTCTTGTCGTTACGCTTGCTTCTGGTGTAAAGCGTGAGGATGTGGCTGCTGCTGCATGCCGCTCTGTTGCGGTGCAGGTGTATGAGACACAGATACAGGAGATGGAGATAAGACCGCCGGTCATCTTTGTTGGTGGAGTATCACTGGTAGAAGGTGTGAAGAAGGAGTTTGAGGATATGCTCGGCGTGGAGATCATTGTGCCACCAAATTCGCAGTATGCGGGTGCAGTTGGTATTGCTACGCTGGCGTCCGGGGTGTGAGTGGAATAAGAATAATAGCAACACTCCTCAATGGTAGGTTAGGTCTCACAGTATTCGTATTGATTCTTCTACTGTTACATCAACCGGTTCACCGCATTGATAAACGCCTCTACTGACGCCATCACGATGTCTTCACGTACGCCCCGTGCCGTTACTATCCTATCTCCTTTCTCTACGCCCACAATCACTTCCGCAAGTGCATCGGACCCACCGGTTATCGCCTCTATCCTGAAATCCTTCAATTTAACGCCGCCACCTATCTCGCCCTTTATTATATCCTGAACCGCATGTATCGCGGCATCCACGGGTCCAATCCCCATCTGCGCACTCTTACATTCTTTTCCACGCACGATCGCTTTCAGCGATGCCGTGGGTATCAAATTATTCCCGGTCATCACCGATAGCTCCTTTAGCATTACCACCCGCTCATGCCTCGATACTTCGCCGGTTACCACCTCTGCTATCGTAAACAGATCGTCATCGGTGACTTTTTTACCACTTGCAGCGAGTTCCTTTACCCGCTCAAGTATCTCATCCAGTTGCTCTTTCGTCGGCGACATGTCGAGTTCTGATAATTTATTCTCTACCGAGTGTCTTCCCGTATGCGTCCCAAGCACAATTCGCCTCCGGTGCCCCACCATCTCCGGTGTCATTATCCCGGGCTCAAACGTATCGCTCTTTACTATCACGCCGTGCGCATGTATTCCCGACTCATGCGAGAATGCGTTCTCACCCACAATGGGTGTTGTTATGGGTATCTGTACGCCGGAGTACCGTTCAATAAGCTTTGCGGTCCCGAATAGTAACTCAGTCTTTATATTCGTTTTCAGCCCGTATAGTGAGCTCAAACCCATCACGGTCTCTGCGAGGTTGGCGTTTCCTGCTCGCTCACCCAGACCATTCACCGCCACCTGAACCTCCTTTGCGCCCGCCTTAACCGCCGCCAGGCTGTTCGCAACTGCCAGTCCAAAATCGTTATGGCAGTGCACGCTAATCGGCGTCTTCACCGCCTGATATATCTGCGCCACCAGTTCGTACATCGCAAACGGTTCGGCCACACCCACTGTATCGGGAACATTCAAGATGTCGGCTCCGCCTTCTTCCACGGTTTTGTAGACATCAATCAGGAAATCCATCCTTGTCCGAGTCGCATCCATCGCAGAGAACATACATAAAAAACCGTGAGCCTTGACGTACTGCGTCATCTCAAAGGCTTGCTCTTTCACCTTCTCCTCGCTCATCTTTGTCGTATACTGGCGCTGAATCTCCGATGTGGGTACAAATATATGGATCATATCAACGCCGCAATCTATGCAAGCATCAATGTCCTTTGTTAATAATCTTGCCAGACCACATATCTTCGATGATAGCCCTATATCACAAATGAGCTTCACGGCTTCCCTATCCCGTGTCGAGCTAATAGGAAATCCTGCTTCTATTATATCCACGCCCAGCCGGTCTAACTCCTTTGCTATCGTTCTCTTCTGCTCTCGTGTAAATGCAATCCCCGGCGTTTGCTCTCCATCTCTTAAGGTGGTATCAAAGACTTCTATTATTCCCGCCTTTTCGTGCATATTCCCAGCCCTCATGATGATAGTCCGCTTTAGTCAGTTAAATAGTTTTGAAATAGTTTTTTTTTATACCCCCTATATAGAAGAAGGTGAACAAAAACAGATAAGTATTGAAGAAGTCATTGCATTTTACTTACAAATAAAAGAAAGGAGATGAGGAGAGAGATGGAAAAAAAGAGCGGGATAGTTGGATTTACGGGTACCTTTAGAGGGCTCATGGCTGATGTAAAAGATGGCGCGAAGGTGGTATTCACCGGGTCGGTAGCGGTATGTACGCCGTTTATTGAATTGCTTGCGTACACGGTGCGAGACAGAGGTTTTGAGATGTTGTATGTACCGAAAGCGGTAGCGAGTGAAGCGAGGCAGATAAAGGAGATAAAGAACATAGGATATAGTGTCGTAGACGAAAAGAGCAATCCAAACAGTCCTGATGCGGTGGTCATACTTGGAGGATTAGCAATGCCTAAGTTTGGATGCGCACCCGAAGATGTAAACCGTATGATTGAGGATATTTCCGCAGGAAAGAATCCGAAGACCATTGGTGTCGGGTTCATGAACATATTTGAGACGGGAGGGTGGGATAAGAAGATAAAATTCGATACGATAATGGATACTACTATGGAAGCCATAGTCAAATAGATAGCACATTTATTTTACTTTTTTGGTGCAGCCCGCAAAGACAGTAAAAAGCAAAAAAAAAGATAACATGCAACTGAATGAGTTAGTAGGCATAGGCATAGGCGAGTTCATGCTGGTAGAGACGAGCTATGCGGAGCAAAAGGGGATAGGCAAAACGCTCGTTTATCTCAGTAAGGTAAAAACAGAAGATGTGCTAGAAGCGATAAGGATATATGACGAGCGCAAGGAGCTGATTGGTATTGCTGTACATGATAAAGAACTGGGCTTCTGGATTATCTTCTCATGTGTCATCGCGGATAGCTGGAAGCGAGAGGAGTTCGCGAGGGTTGCGAGTGCGATAAAAGGCATGGCAGAAGGGGAAGTAGAGGTTAATAGCGAAAAGTTCCGTGAAGGGCTGATGGAGTTTTATTCCATCGGATTGGTGAACCGATTATTTTGCGATTGTGATTTGAAGGGAGATAGTTTTTATCCGCGAGACCGTGTAGAGATATTGAAGGCGGTGCTGCGCGATTTTTTAGATGAATATAATATAGATAAGGATAGTAAGACACTCGAGATTGGGTGTGGCGATGGTGGTGCAACGATAGCACTGCATGAATTGGATATATTCCCCATCACCATAGATGTAAATAAGTGTGAGATTTGTAAAGGCGTGGAGGAAGGCGTGTTAGAACCCGGTAAAAGTGTGGTATTGGATTGTTCTGTCCTCTCTGCATTCTTTGATAGCGAATTTGAGGTCGTATTCGGGTTTATGGTGGGTAAACTCACGCCTTTTGAGCGATTTACATGGGAGAAGGTGCTAAAAGAAGTCCCGAAGGTATTAACAAAAAAAGGTAAGGTGCTATTATCGGTTTCGAGTGAAGAAGAAGCGGTAATTATAGACGAGATATTAAAAGACGAGTTAGAAGCCGAGATAAGAGAGAATAAAAGAAGCGATGGCTACTTTGATTTGTGGCTATATATGGGTGAGCTGAGAGACTAAACCGTTTTATTATTATTTTTATTAGTCCGCTATTGCCAATTTTGAGGTTTACGTCATCGTTTGCGTACCTTCTTCATGATCTGTGCAATACGCATCTTACGCCACTCATCCACGTTCGTTATCCATTCCACATGCCGTTTGTATATGTACTCCTTTGCCTCCATCAGAGTCGCTGGGGAATCCCCCCATAAAATCATCCGCGGCACAAAATCCTTCGTTGGCATGTCAGTTTTGGAATCAAAGGCATCCTCTGGCGGCTCCTCCTGGTCTAATTCCAGGTGGAATTTCTCTACGGCTTCAAATACAATCCCGGTAGTTATACCACGTGGAATAGGTAATGCGTACCTCTTCTTCTCTTCCATCTTTGCTCAGCCGCCTCCACCGCCTTCTCCTGGCATAGTCATTGCGCCCACATCATCCATTTGCTCTTCCTCATAGCAGTCCATGCAAAGTGCTCGCCCTGCTACTTCCATAAATTCATCCACTTCTTTACCACACTTAGTACACTTTACCTTCCTTACTTCCTTATCTCGCTCATCTGCCTTCTTCGCTTCTCTTATCATCCACCTTTGGGTTCTTTCTTCCGGTGTTTCTTCTCGTCCACCCATTTTGTTGAGTTTTTATTGTATCTTGTTTTATATAAAGGGTGTGGATTAAGTTTTTAATCTTGGGTGTTATGTGTTATATATCTCACACTGGTCTAAACATACAGGAAAATGAGATGGCAATGGAAATAGACGTAACGATAAAACTGAAGCACGGAGTTGCGGACCCCGAAGGCGAGAACGCGAAGAAAGCGTTGAATTTATTGGGCTTTGAAGCAGTGCGAGGCGTAAAAACGCTGAAAACGTTTAGGATAGAGGTAGATAGTGTAGATGAAGATAAGACGAAGATAGAAGTAGAAGAGATGTGTAGAAAACTCCTTGCCAATCCGGTAATACATGATTACGAGATAAGTTTAGTATAGTATGGTGAAGTGAAGTGGAAGCATGATGAACATGAAGAGAGAGCGCCGAATGAAAGGAGAGGTCAGCGAGATAGACCCCTGGGGTGTTACGGATATAAAAGATTATACGCGACTATTTGAAGACTTTGGTATTTCACGGTTCTCGGATGCTTTGAAGAGTATAGAGCAGCCGCATCTGTATATGCGAAGGGGTATAATCGTGGGTCATAGAGGTTATGAAGAGGTGCAGAGAGCAATGCAAACGAAGAGCAAATTCGCGGTGATGAGCGGGTTCATGCCTTCCGGGCGGATTCATCTGGGCGGTAAGATGGTGATGGATGAGATTATATGGCATCAGCGTATGGGCGGCGATGCTTTTGCGTGCATTGCAGATATGGAGTCGCATTCAGTCAGAGGCGTCTCATGGAAGGACTGCAAGGAGATAGGCGTCAATGAGTACATACTGAGTCTTGTAGCGCTTGGCTTTGATGTCGAGCATGGGCACATATACTTTCAATCAATGAATAAACGGCTCCGCGACCTTGCGTTTGAACTCGGAACAGAGGCTAACTTCAGTGAAATAAGTGCGATATACGGGTTCTCAGGCGATGTTAACATATCACACATGATAAGTGTATTAGTGCAGAATGCGGACATACTACAGCCGCAGTTGTCTGAATATGGCGGGCCCAAGCCAGTGGTCATCCCGGTTGGCGTTGACCAGGACCCGCATATTAGATTGACGAGGGACATAGCATCGCGAATGCGGATGTTCCTGGTGGAGCAGCGATTGGGTAATTACAGTAAGCCGTATATTAGCATACGGGAGAAACAGGCGGATAAAAGGGCGTTGGAAGCGGTAGCAAGTAGAATCGAGTCTCCGAAAAGAGTATATGAGATGCACATAGATGTCTTCGGCATTGAGGCAAACGAGATTGACCCGAATATACAACATGAGATAGAGGAGATAGTGCGTGCAGTAGAGCAGGAATACGGTGGCTACGGCTTCTTTTTGCCCGCGGCTATTTATCACAGGTTCATGCCGGGATTAACAGGAGGGAAGATGTCATCAAGCGTCCCGGGGAGCTATATTGCACTGACGGAGCCGGCGGAAGAAGCCGCGATGAAAGTGAAACAGGCGAAGACTGGAGGAAGAGCTACGATTGAAGAGCAGAAGAGGTCAGGCGGGATACCAGAAGAGTGCACGGTTTATGAGCTTTTGATGGTTCATTTAGTAGAGGAGGATGCACAGATGAAAGAGATATTTGAGGAGTGCAAAGCAGGTAAGCGGACCTGTAAATCGTGTAAGCTGGAGGCTGCGGAGCTTATGCACTCGTTTATAAAGCGGCATCAAGAAGAGCGAGAAAGGGCGAAGGAGGTATTGAAGGAGCATGAGGTTTATAAGCATTGGTTAGACGTGTAACTATATCGTAATTGGTCACATACCTTTTTTTTTAGCTCATAATCCGTTTCTATCCTTCGACTACACATAAAATAAAGCCACTAAATCCCGTTCCCTTTTACAGGGATATTGAAGCATGTTTATCCTATACATATGAAATCAGTTATAGAAAAGCTTAGGGCTTATCTGCGATTCTGATTGGTTTTTAGAGATCCACTTTGTAAATTGTATTTTGTCATTAATCAGCTCCGGTATTTACTACCGTCGCCGCGTGTTTTACGATCTCCAGTATTTTGACTTCATCCTGATGCTTTTATTCCCTCTTTGTGAGATCTACTATAAAGAACTGTGGGATTATTTGAGTTGAGCAGCAGTCCCAAAGAAGAGATTTGTGCCCGGTATGGGTATAGCAGAGTTATGGGTCATTTATATGAGACTGCATGGGACAAAACCCGGGAGGACGGGTTAAAGGACAAAAAGAAAGGACAAGCACCCCACCAGAAATATCAGTATGAGGGGCGTTAATGCCTCTTTCATCCACGACCAGGAGACCGGTGATCCAATCTTTGTGAGAGCGGATTATCCGGGACTGAAACCTGAAGATGTAGCGATTCCCATGCTGAACACGACTAAGGAAATCATTGGTGATGGAATGGAGACGGCTGTTTTCGATAAATGGTTCTCGGTAGGCACTCTTTTGGACTATACGACAAAGAAATGAAGATAAAATACGTGACACTTCTCAAGCTCTATCAAAACCGAGTAGAAGAGATGAAATCAATACCTGCTGAGCAATTCCGGGAAACGGCAGATGGAAGAAAAATCTCCTTTACCTTTATACACACTTCGCTAAGAAACTACCAGGGAGAAGCAAAGCTAATTGTGATCTGGTTCCATGAGGACGGTGAAGACAAATACTACGGCTACTTGACAAATGACGAGGAAAGCCCGGAAGAGCAAGCGGTAACTATTTACGGAAAACGATGGGGGATAGAGAACTTTCTCAAAGAAGTTATCTTCTCGAATATAGACAAACTACCGGGAACAGAGCTGAATAAAATTGCGGCAATGCTTGCAATAAAACTCGTGGGCTACTGCACTGTAAGCTGCTTAAGAAGAGATATTGGGGGGGGATTACGCTAAAACGGAGATTGAGGGGATATTCGAGAGAGTTCTTAATATCCAGGCATTTGTAAAGTCAAAAGTGGTTGAACAATAAAATTCTAGAATTTCATTTTAAATGACGAGCCCCAGCGAAAACCCCGCGATGAAATTACTCTTTCCGAGTATTATCCCTGCAATTATGTATGCCGGTATCGAGGCTTGCCTCAGATAGTTCGATGCCAGTCCAAGGGATAAGCACGAGACCGTTACAATAGCTAAATCAAGCATAAAGTTCATTTAGCCAGGTCCCAGAATCACTTGCTGACATGCCTTTATTTGCTCTCTCTCTCCTATCGCCACTATCAGGTCTCCCTCTTCAAAGACCGTTTCCGGCGGCGGGCTGATGATGCTCTCTCCCTTTCGCGAAATTGCAACTACCGTGACACCTGTTTTTTCCCGGATTGCCATATCCTCGATGCTCTTTCCTACCACATACTTTGTTACCGGACATACATGAATGTTTATTCTGAGGTCAGAGATTTCAGAAAACGAGACCTCAACGTCTTCGTGTTCTATGGTGAGTAACGCTCCGGTCAGAACGCTTCCGACACGCCGTGCTTCTTCCGAGGTCAGCCTTGTAACCGAGGGCTTATCAGCACCCGCTTCTAAGACATAGAGTTCTATCTCGCCAGTCGTCAGAAATATAACCGCTACTTTATCCCTCTTGGGGCTTTCTATCTCATACTTCGTGCCTATCCCGGGAAGTTCGGAGATTCGCATTTGACAACTCTCTCTTTAAATTTAAAATACCACTTAGTTCTTCCTGTAATTCCCTTATCGCAGGGACATCATCAAACCAGACCCGTTGCGTTATATCGTTACAGCAGGCTTTATAAAGCATAGAACACGTATATCTGAGTACGGGAGGCAGTGCTGGCGGTTTAAAGTCCACTAAATCTCGCCATGCGATTTTATCCTCCCTTTTCGCCGCTTCAACCACCTGATACCAGTTTGTATTACGGTAAAACAACCTTGCTAACTCTTTACTCACGGGCATTCCCTCATATGTAAACCGACACTCATCCAGAGTGCCTATGGTATCTACCACTATCAGGTTTCTGGCTTCATCAAATCCGAATTCTACCTTGCCATCTTCATTTGTAAGTCCCGCCCTTTTCACCTCGCGGGTGATGAGTGCATTTATGTGCAGAGTCACCCTCTTGAGTTCTTCGAGTTCTTCTTCGTTCAGACCTGCAAGTGCCTTTGCTTCGTCCCAGCTAATGTACCTATCACTCGCCTCCCGCTTTGTAGAGACATCCAGCAACGGCATTTCTAAAATCTGTCCCGGATATGGCATTTCATCAAAGCCAAAATCAGCTAATCTCAAACTGCCTGCTTTTAATCGTCTGAACACACTCGAACCCTCCGGCAGGGCGTTCCGATAGATTACCTCAAGAGGAAGGACAAAATTCGCCCTCGCATCTTTGTAAATGGAATAGTCATAAGCATCTCCGGTGATGCGAGGCTTAAAAACACGCAATAGGCTTAGTTCCATGTGCGATTGTGGTGAATTCAATTCTGATAAGCTCTTTACCTCGTCATCTTCTACTAATCCACGGTAATGGGTCTTTATCCCCTGCTCTTCTAATTTCTCGAAGAAATATGCACTGGTTATGCAGATAGCCGCGCCCTTATCCGGGATATGGTCTGGCATCTCGCCCCAATCAAATACTGAGTATCTGTCCGAGAATACAAATTGAGCCTTTCCTGGATTGTCTTTAGTCGGTTCTTCGAGCACTAAAAAATCTTTTACACTGCCCATGTCTCTTTTACCAATAAATAAAAAACGGGGGAATAAAAAAAACATCCCCCAAAAAATGTTACTGCTGTTTGTTTGTTTTATAGTGCTTTTGCCTTCACTTCCGCTTTCTCAGTACCAGATACGCAACTGCTAACAGACCCGCAATCGCGAATACTGATTCGAAGCCGGGTATCTTCGGGGTTGGTGTTGGTGTCACTTCTTCTGCTGGTGGTGTTGGTATCACTTCTTCTGCTGGTGGTGTGGGTGTCACTTCTTCTGCTGGTGGTGTTGGTCGTAGAACAGGTGTTGGCGTTACTGCTTTTGATTTTAAGCATGCAGCACAGTTAGGGTCTGGATCGCACGGATTGTTCTGGTCGGTATCCATAATCATCTCTTCTAAGTCGCTGTAGCCGTCGCCGTCTAAGTCAGTAACTACGCTACCGCCACCGCCGCCACGGCGTACTGGTGTTGGTGTTGGTGTTGGTGTTGGTGTTGGTGTTGGTGTTGCATTATATGTCGTTGTATTGTCATAAGCTACGTTACCAGCCGCATCCTTCGCGCTCACATTCACGACTACATTGGTTCCTTCTTCAGCAGTTATATCGCCTTTCCAGATGTTGCCACTATCCAGTTGCGAGAGTTCTTCTTCATTTGCTGTTACATTTGTAACTCCGACATTATCCGTTGCATTCACAGTTACTTCTATTGATTGTCCGGCGGTTACATTGTAGGCACTCAATTCTGTGCTTATGATCACTGGCTTTGTCCCGTCAACGGTAGTCGTAGTAGTTATTGTGTCATTAACACCCGCGCCGCCCTTCTCTGAAGTTGCCGTGACGTTAACCCCGAAAGTTCCTTCAGTTGCGTTACTCACATTCAGCCGAACGTTTTCGCTTGCACCTGCACTCAGGTTCGTGATTGCTGTCTTGTTCAGGTTCGCAGTTGTCGCTCCGTCTTCGTTTGTAACGCTCAGTGTGAAATTGTCCTCCTGAGACCCGGTATTCTTCACCGTCAGCGTGTAAATTGCAGTCTCATTCGGTGCTACTGTTTGTGCCGTTTTGTCAACGCTTAGGTCAACCCCGTATGCCACTGGTGGTATGCCGACTGTTACAGATGTCTCGTTGCGAGCAGTCCTTCCTGTTGCATCCAGTGCAAGCATTCCTACGATATATTCACCATCTAAGACTCGTTTCTTCTCTAACGAGACATTGAAATGGTCTTCGGGTGCACCTGTCAGTGTGAGCGTTGTTAGAGCTATCATTCTTCCCTCCTCTGTAACTGCAAACGGCGTGAACGTTGTATTTCCTGGCTCCACCGTCATGTTATATTCAACGTACTCCGTATAATTGTAGCCTGCTGGGAACATCTCTGGTGAGAGATAGTACACCTCCTCATCCGCTACTGCTTTAATAATGTACAGCGTTCTGTTTATGTCGAATATGGCTTGTGCTAATTCCGTTCCGGATGTTGCATTGAGTGTTATGTTACCGCTGATACTATACATCCCAGGCACGTAATCTTTCAGCGTCGATACAGGTGTGCCCGAGTAAGTCGTCTCGTTCTTCATCTCAAACTCTTTCGCATCCCATACCGCACTATACATGTCGTTAACACCTTTTCCAGTCAGGTTCTCTCCGTATACATACTTCTTGGTCTGATTGTTTATAACGAAGAATCCCACACCGCTCAGTTTTACATCGTCTGTTACGGTTGCACTAACAGTAGTGGGGGTAGTCACATTTATGCCCGTGTTTGGAACTGCTGTAAGATTTGTTATCGTTGGCGCCGTTATGTCAGCGGGTGGTAGACCTACGGTGATAACTTTTGTATTGTTAACTACACTCTGTCCGGTTGTTGTGTTTGTCCCTGTAACATTCACATAATAGTTGCCGTCTGGCACTTGTATGCCGGTTGCGTTCGTCCCATTCCATACCTTTGGTGTTGGGTTAGTTACTGAAGTACTATGATACAATTCGTTCACAAGAGTTCTATTAGAATCTTCTATCCTTATCCATGCCTCTACCTGTTCTGAGAACTCCACATCTATCTCGGTCGTCTGCGGTGGTGTTATCGTGTGGTTTGAAATGGTGTATGATACGATTCTGAGTGTGACATTTTGCACCCTTGTCGTAGTGGTTATTGTGTCGTTAACACCCGCGCCGCCCTTCTCTGAAGTTGCCGTGACGTTAACCACGAAAGTCCCTTCAGTTGCGTTACTCACATTCAGCCGGACGTTTTCGCTTGCACCTGCATTCAGGCTCGTGATTGCTTCCTTGCTCAGGTTCGCAGCCGTCGCTCCGTCTTTATTTGTAACGCTCAGTGTGAAATTGTCCACTACATTCCCGGTGTTCTTCACCGCCAGCGTGTAAATTGCAGTCTCATCCGGTGCTACTGTTCGTTGCTGCGTATCCGCACTCAGATCAACACCGTGGACCTCGCCGCCTGTCGTCACTGTGATAACTTCCGTATTATTAACCACACTCTGTCCGGTTGTTGTGTTTGTCCCTGTAACATTCACATAGTAGTTGCCGTCTGGCACTTGTATGCCGGTTGCGTTCGTCCCATTCCATACCTTTGGTGTTGGGTTAGTTACTGAAGTACTATGATACAATTCGTTCACAAGAGTTCTATCAGAATCTTCTATCCTTATCCATGCCTCTACCTGTTCTGAGAACTCCACATCTATCTCGGTCGTCTGCGGTGGTGTTATCGTACTGTTTGAAATGGTGTATGATACAATTGTTGGACCTACTCCACCGGCTATGGTGAATGTGCCGTTGTCTACGTCTGCTGGTATGTTCTGCGATGACGCTGCGGCTGTCTTCAATTCATCGATTACAAGATTTAGCGAACTCGTTTGTCCTGCAGACCCTACCGCTTTTAATGTGACATTGGCAAGCCTTACAGTGCCATTCAATCCTTCATTCTGCATCTGCACTCCACCAATCAGAAATTCTCCTGTATCATTGTTGATTGCTGGATCACATACGTCAAATTCGCTATCCGTCACTGCCGTGACATGAACCACAGATGGGTTGTATGAGAACATTAGGGAAGCAACACCAACGTTTGTCACGTTTGTGATCATAATTGGAACTGTGACATTTTCTCCTTGTGGAACAGTAACATCTCCGATACTGATGGTGGTTGCTGCAATTGCTGATACCGGCGATAGCATCGGTAATAGCGATAATAAAATAAACATTACCACTACCGATGTCCCTATGATTCTTTTTCCACTTCTTTCCTTATTTTCCTTTATCATTTTTTCATTCCATATTTTACCGAAGCACATCAAAACCCGGCTTGCCTGCTTTCCATTTGTATAGATACATCGCATCTGAAAAAGTTGTGTTACCGTCACCATTGACATCCGCAATAGTCTCATATATTGTATCAAAACCTGGTTTGCCCGCTTTCCACTTGTACAGATACATCGCATCTGAAAAAGTTGTGTCCCCATCTACATTAACATCCCCGTTCTTCATCACCAGTAACCCAATGCTCACAGATGTGTTATATGTGCGATTGGCAGGATCTGTGGCATCCGATGCGTTCACCTGTAAATAGTGTGGTACGTATGCACTTCCATTCCAATTTGCAGTTCCTGCCGATGCGTTTGTAACGTAATTGAATGTACTACCATCTGTGTAATTCCCGATAAGGCTCATGTACGTTTTCGCGCTTCCGCCAATCGCGGATAAGTTAACAGTAACCTCCCCTATCTCTGGCATACCGGTTACATTAGTTACATTTACACTCAACGTTGCGTTTTCTCCCCACGAGGGCACTCCATCCGTATCCTCTGGTATAATATATGGATCCGCACCCGGGTCTTTCACTATTAGCAGCGCGGGTGTTGCACCGTTTGCACTTACTAACACTGGTATCCCTATGCCCACTATAGTCACTAATATCACTACCATTATCTGTGTCTTACTTTTCATTTATTATTTTTACCTCCTACGATAATAGATTCTTTTACAGTATTTAAATATATCGTAAAAAATAATTGGCTATAATTAATTGCCCTTTTCATTTAGCTATCGCGGTTTTCTTACCTTACCAATCTCGAAGAAAAAGGTATTATTAGCTAAATAAATACATAAATAAATAAATAAATAAATATAAATAAAAACAGAGGGGATAAAAAGGACATCCCCTATTTTTTTCGCTTTTCGCTCTGTTGCCCTCACTTCCGCTTTCGCAGTACCAGATACGCAACTGCTAACAGCCCAGCAATTGCGAATACTAACTCGAAGCCGGGTGGTTTTGATGTTGGTGCTGGTGTTTCAGCCGGTGCTGCTGGCGTTGCTTTTGCTGTTGGTGTCGGCGTTGTTCGTGGCGTTGCCGTTGGCGTTACTGTTACTGCCGGCTCTGGCGTTGCCACTGCTCCTTTTGAAGCTAAGCATGCCACACAGTTGGGATTCGGATCACATGAATTGTTCGGGTCGGTGCTCATAATCAGCTCTTCTAAGTCGCTGTAGCCGTCGCCGTCAGTGTCCGTAGCACCGCCGCCGCCACCGCCACCACCGCCACCTCTCCTTGGTGATGGTGTTGGTGATGGTGATGGTGTTGGTGATGGTGTTGGTGTTGGTGATGGTGTTGGTGATGGTGCTGGTGATGGTGCTGGTGTTGGTGTTACCGATTCCGCAGTAGTGAATGACCATGTTTTATTGTCTACTAAGTTGTTTCCCGCTGAGTCTTTTGCCGCCATACTGATCATAACGATGTATGTCGTACTATATCCTAAGTTAGCGCCAGGCGTGAATGTCATTATTGTATCTCCACTCCAGCTGAAATTCCCTTTCGCTGCTGGTGTAATAGAGAACGCACCCTCTGCTGATTGGTTGTTCATCGCTTCGCTAAATGTCGCGTTGATTGTTGTATTTACTGACACACCAGTAGTGCCATTTATTGGTGATACGGCGGTTACTGTTGGTGGTGTTGTGTCAAGAAGAATCTCTTTCAACTCAAGCGCTTCCAGTTTTATAAAACTACCACTACCGTAGCTTTCATATTTTGGAATTATCGGCATCCCTGTATGATTCATCCAGTACTTTACCTGTAACGTCTTCTGCAGGGCCGGTACGTTGACTTTGATTTCGACCACTAAACAGTGGATTCCGCTTCCATATGGCACTGTCAGATTTGTTGTTTCATCAATTACCGCGCCGGTTATTACCGCTGTGGTATTATTAATTGGATCTATTTCTAGTGTCGTTACATTGGCTAATATGCCCGAGGCTCTGGTTGTGGTAGTCCATGTTTTATTTAACCACAATGGATAGTCATACAGCACATACGCTGGGTCAAAGGTCAAATTCACTATTTCATTTCCCGGCGAACTCTCTGTCACTACCCGTTTCATTGTGAAATTAGTAGTAGTATCATTCGCAGCCGTGTACATTCTTGTGCTACCAACGGGTTTGGTTATGTTAGTTACATCGTACATCTCACCGTCTATTTCTGCTGTTTCACCGAAGTAGACTACCGTTGCTTCCTTGCCAACGTTATCCGTTAGGTTTAGGTTATCCGTTATGTCATAGGTAATGTTGCATTTGTAAGTGGTTCCAGCTGGCATTTTTGCAAATGGTAGCTCAAATCCTATCTGCACAGTCAGGTTCTTTGGCGATTCAACATTTGGCGTCTCGTTCTTATCCACCGAATAATAGTATATCGTTGTAGTATTTGATACAGTCACGTTGAACGTTTCGCCGAATGCTGTTCTGTTAATTGTTAGATTGCCTGTGCCTATCTGTGGTATCGTCATCGTTGTTCCATTTACGTCGGCGCTTACCGCCGTATCCGCCGATAGATTAGTATAATTAACACCGCGACCGTGAAGCATACCACCGCCAGTATCAGTACGACGAAAGGTTAGATTCACTTCCGTGTTTCTCCATGGCAATTCAGTCCCCGATGGTATCGGCGTTGTTATCTCTGGTGGTTCCGTGACGCTCGTTGTAGGTGGCGTTCTGTCCACACCTACTGGTCCAAGCTGCTTCTCAAGCGTAACTGCTCTTGTCCTCTCGTTGTTACCCGTATTATTATCCGCGGGAATACTTGCGTTTACCTTTAAGGTATACGTGCCTTCTGCCAGTCCTGAAGTGTTCCACAAGTCACTATGGGTGTCACTTCCACCTGCTTTCACTGTATATGTGTGTGTTCCTATTGTTTTATTCCACCCGGTAGCGTTTGCAGCAGTTACGTTTACTTTGATGACCGATTCGTTGAAATTACCTGCGTTTACCAGTTTGTAGCGAACATTATATGACTCACCAATTGTTAGGTTATCGTTAGCTCCCACTACCTCTTCTGTTCCATCACGCGTTATCTTTATTCCGTTCACAGCACCTGTATAGTCTGTTGAGACGTTTATATCGTGGATTACTGCTCCTGCTCCTCCACCGGCTATGGTGAATGTGCCGTTGTCTACGTCTGCTGGTATGTTCGGCGATGACGCTTCGGCTGTTTTCAATTCATTTATCACAAGATTTAGCGGACTCGCTTGCCCGGCAGACCCTACCGCTTTTAATGTGACATTGGCAAGTCTTACATTGCCATTCAATCCTTCACTCAGCAACTGCACTCCGGGAATCTCAAATTCTCCTGTATCATTGTTGATTGTTGGATCACATACGTCAAATTCGCTATCCGTCACTGCCATGACATGAACCACAGCTGGGTTGTATGAGAACATTATGGCAGCAACACCTACGTTCGTCACGTCAGTGATCATAATTGGAACTGTGGCATTATCTCCTGTTGAATTAACGGTAACACTGCCGATACTGACAGTAGTAGCAGCCGATACCGACGATAGCATTGGTAATAACGATAACACAAGAAGCATAATCGCTACCGATGTCCCGCTGTTTCCTCTTCCACGTCCTTCATTTTTTCCTTTTGTCATTTTTTCACCTCCTAATCCTTTTTTACCGAAGAGCGTCAAAACTAGGCTTATCTGCCTTCCATTTATATAGATACATCGCATCTGAGTACGTTACGCCACTGTCACCATTGACATCTGCAATGGACTCATATATTGTATCAAAACCTGGTTTTTTTGCTTTCCATTTGTATAGATACATCGCATCTGAATAAGTTGTGTCGCCATCTTTATTGACATCCCCGTTCTTCATCACTATCAACGCTATGCTTACCGTGGTGTTCGAGTATCCCTTATCATTAGTAGCATTCACCTGCAATAGATGCGGCACATAACTGCCCGATTCAAATCTCGCCGAACCTGTTAACGCATTCGTTTCATAATACCAGACGTTATCCCCACCGGGTGTCATCGCCTGCGTTGCACTTCCGCCGATAGAAGATAGATTTACTGTAACTTTGCTTGTTATAGTACTACTGGCATCCGTAACAACCACGCTCAGGTTCGTTAATTCGCCCCAAAGCGGGTCGTTGTCCGTATCCTCCGGGATTACCAGTAGCGATGCGTTTGCATTCGTTACACCCGGTGCGTTTGCCGTCCCCGAATGCTCTGTTAAAGTGACTGTTGCTGTGCCGTATACGTTCCCACGAGAAACTTTAATTGTTACATCTCCTGCGGTTGTTCCTGCTTTTAGCTTTGCGTACGCGTAGCCGTTATCATCGGTCATGTCCCACACTGCGGTACCCGAATATCTGCCCCCCCCTGGATTTGGAATCAACATCGTATCATTCCCGGGATTGACTATTTCAAATATTAGTATGTAGCCATCACTGGCTTTACTATCATTCATTGCGTGAGCTGTTATATTAGACTCCGCCGTCCCATCAGCCGGTATGCTTGTAGGTGCCACAGTAACCGTTATTCCCGTTGGCTCTGGTCCAGGAGGTTGTTGATTACCCGCTGCGCATAATATCGTTCCCGAAAAAAACGCCAGCGCAGATAAAAGAACAACTGCCACCAGAAGACAATTCAACAATTTCCCTATCGCCTTCTTCCCCGCCACTTCTCCTCTTCTTATCATCCTTCCCTTTTCCCCTCCTTCTCTCTTTCCCTATATAGCACGTACCTCTTGCTCATACGGTTACTGGTTAACAGTATATAAAAGCATATGTTATTAATACGCACTATTCCTGTCCAGTGTTATTCTCATCAGACGACTTTAAATTGATCATCAGCTATCCATCATGCTTTTCTGTTATTACCAGTAATCACAAAAAAGCAAATAGAATATCACCTTCATGGACTTTCTCCTTCTTCCCCCCTTAAGGGAGAAGGCGGCTCTTCTTACAAAGAGCGATGTTTGCTCACCTCATCGTCCATGAATTAGCTGTTCAAAAATATAAAGAGGGAAGGGGGGAGAGTGAAACTCACTCCGTCCGCAGCCTACTCCCTCTCTTCAACTTCGCCTGTTTCGGTAGTAGTGTCTGCTTTTGCTGCTAAGGCAGCACCAGCACCCCCAAACTCAACTACCTGCATTTCAATCTCCGTCAACGCACCTATCTGCGCGTATACCTGTCTGTCACGGTAATGCTTCATCGTTGCTGCACCCGAAGGACATACCGCGTTACAGCCGCCACAGCCCTTGCAAATCGCTTCGTTTACCGTCATCACGTGCCTTACCGCGTCAAGCTCGAGTGCACCAAACGGACAGCCCTCGGCACAGGTTCCGCAGCCTATGCAAACCTCCTCGTTTATCTGGCAGATCGTCGGCTCTATCTTCGCCTTGCCCCGTACCAGATAGAGAAGAGACCCCGAAGCCGCTGCTTTGCCCTGTGCTATGCTGTCTGTTATATCCTTTGGACTTGCACAGCATCCCGCAATAAACACACCGTCTGTTGCTGTATCCACCGGTCTGAGCTTTGGATGTGCTTCCATCAAGAATCCGTCAACGGATTTCGATAGCTTCAGCATATCTATTATGCTCTCCACGCCTGCATTGGGCGCCAATCCTACGCCAAGCACCACGAGGTCTGCTTCCATCTCATACGGCTCCCCAAGCATTGTATTCTCTCCTCGCACTACTACTCTATCACTGCCACTGCCCGGTTTCTTGTATATCTCGCCCGGTAGTCCTCGCATATAGAACACACCCTCGGTCTTCACCTCTCCGTAAAATTCCTCAAACCCTTTTCCAAATGCTCTCACGTCCTGAAATGCCACCGTTACGTTTGCATCCGGAAGCATCTCCTTCGCTAAATGCGCCTGTTTCGCTAGATACATACAGCATACTCTGGAGCAGTATTCGTTCCCTACCTGTTTATTCCGGGATCCCACGCAACTTATAAACACAATGTCCTTCGGCTCTTTTCCGTTTACTAATATCTTACCGCCCGTCGGACCACCCGGTGACGACAACCGCTCAAATTCTAAGCCTGTAATTATATTGGGATATAACCCGTACTTGTACTCCGCAGATAGCCGCGGGTCCACAATATCATACCCCGTTGCTACTATTATCGTTCCCACGTTCAGTTCCTCTATCTCCGCTTTCTGTTCAAAATCTATTGCTCCTGGACACGCTTCCAGACAGGGTGGAACTTCTTTCCCTGCCTTAATGGTTTCAAGTGTGGCATTACCGCATTTACCCTCTTTCAGCAGCGAACAATGCTCCGCATCCACGAGATAATACGGCGGAACGGCAAACGGGAAGGGTATGTAAATCGCACTTCTCTTACTCAACCCCTCGTCAAACTCGTTTGGTATGTCTTTCACCGGACATGCCTCTATACAGAGGGTACAATCCTTGCATTTATCGGCATCTATGTACCTTGGCTTTCTCGTTACTTTCACCTTGTAACTACCGATATACCCCTCTATTTCCTTTACCTCTGAGTAAGCCATCAGATTTATGTTCGGATGCGCACCCACATCTATCATCCGCGGCGTCAGAATCGAAGTTGCACGCTCGAGTGTGGGGAACATCCGGTTTAGTTGAGCTGCGTGCCCACCAATAGACGGTTTTCTCTCTACGAGATATACTTTATAGCCGGCATCCGCGACGTCCAGTGCCGCATACATCCCGGTTACGCCCCCTCCTATCACCAGCACTTCCGGCGTGACCTCTACCTCCTTCTCCTCTATTGGCTCCAGTAACGCACTTCTTGCAACCGCACTCCTTACCAACTCCTTCGACTTCTCTAACGCGGCTTCCGGATAATCCACATGTGGCCAACTGCAATGTTCCCTTATGTTCGCCATTTCATAGTAAAAAGGGTTCATTCCATAGTCCGAACAGGTCTTTCTGAATGTAGGCTCGTGCATCCTCGGCGAACAGGAAGCCACTATCACCCGGTTCACCTTCCCCTCTGCAATGTCCTTCCTTATCAAATCCTGCCCGGGGTCTGAACACATAAAAATGTAGTGCCGTGCAAGAGCAACGTTCGGCAACGTCGCGGCATACTTCATCACTTCTCTTACATCCACCACCATCTTTATGTTTATTCCGCAGTGGCATACGTAAACGCCAATTCGGGGTGCGTCCTGCGGTGCTCCAGCCGCTACTCCTTCTACATAGCCCTCCATCGGGACCTGCGTATAATCATATTCTTCTGCCATCTTTCTTTCCATTACCTCCTTTATTATGCTCCTATCTTCTCTGCCATCTCTACTAATGTTTTATTCCCTATGCACAGCTCTTCTCCTATCTCCGATACCGAAGGTCGTATTTTCGCTTTACCACGTGCTAAAAGAGAAATAACAGCAGAAGCCGCTGCCTTTGCCTGTGCAACGCTGTCTGGAATGTCTTTTGGTCCCTGCGCGCATCCGGTAACAAAAACGCCGTCTACATCCGTATCAACCGGTCTGAGCTTTGGATGTGCCTCTTTCGCGAACTTATCTACCGTCTGTTCGACTCCAAGCAGCGCCAATAACTTATCACTACCCTCACTTGGTTTCAAACCAACACCAAGCACCACGACGTCTGCTTCGAGTTCGTAAGGCTCGCCAAGCATTGTATCTTCCGCTCTCACAATCACCCTATCACTGCCCGGCTTCTTATAAATCTCAGATGCAAGACCCCTTCGATAGCTGAGGCCTTCGCCTTTCACCCGGTCATAAAATTCCTCGAATCCTTTTCCAAACGCCCTTACGTCTTGATATAGCACGGTTATATTGCAATCGGGTACTTTCTCCTGGAGCAAATGCGCTTGTTTCGCTAAATACATACAGCATACACGGGAGCAGTATTCATACCCCGTTTGCTTGTTTCTCGAGCCTACACAGGACAGGAAGACCGCATCCTTCGGCTCCTTATCCACTCCATGTATTATTATCCTGCCAAACGTGGGACCACTTGCAGAGGAGTAACGTTCAAACTCCAGGCCGTGGATTACGTTTGGATACACCCCATACTTGTATTCTGGCATAATCTCTGGCTCAATGATGTCATAACCCGTTGCAACTATTATCCCGCCCACATTCAACTCCACTACCTCATCCTTCATATCATGATGTATACAGTTTGGACCACATGCTATAACACATGGTGGAGCTTCATCTTTGGTTATTTCTTCTCCTCTCTCTCGCTTTTTCACTGCCTCTATTGTGCTTTCAAGCGTTGCTTTTCCACATTTACCCCTTGTTAGCATCAAACAACTCTTTGCATCAATGGTATAGGCAGCAGGAATAGCAAAAGGGAAGGGTCTATATACCGGTGCTCTCTTCATCAGTCCCAGATCAAATTCGTTTGGAAACCTGTTCTTCACTCTACATGCGTCTTCACACATCATGCAGCCGGTGCATGTCGCCACATCCACGTATCTCGCGTGCTTCAATACCTTCACTGTGAAATTGCCCACCGAGCCTTCCACGCCTATTACCTCAGAACAACTCATCAGGTCTATGTTCGGATTAACACCAACATCCACCAATCTCGGCGTTAGAATACAGGCGGAACAATCGAGCGTTGGGAATGTCTTATCGAGCTGTGCCATATGTCCTCCAATAGATGGCGTCCTCTCTACCAGATGCACCTTGAATCCCGCATCTGCTATGTCCAATGCGGCATACATCCCCGCTATTCCCCCTCCTATTACTAACGCGTCTGGAACCACATCCACTTCCCGCTCCTCTATACTCCCTAAAAGGGCGTTTTCAACCTTGCTCTTTATTGATTCCACCACGTGCCTTGTCGCTTCTTCCATTTTTGATCCCGGCTTCTTTATATCCTTAGCCTTTACTGCATCTTTTACTTCTACTCCTTCTTCTTCTTCTTTATCAGCTTCAGCTTCAGTCGCCATACGTTCCTCACCCCTGCTGAATATTCTCTTACAATCTATATATATAAATTTTTTGGTTTTTTCGTGTGTATAAACTACGGCACCAGCCTTCTCCTATCACGCGGGAAAAGTACCACTTCTCTTATGTTCTCTATCTCCAACATGCACATCAATAGTCTTTCCACACCAAGCCCCCAACCTGCATGCGGCGGCATACCATAACGGAACGCTTCAAGATAGAACTCGAAATTATCCGCGCTCAGCCCTTTTGATTCTATGTTCTCCCTTAACAACGCGTATGAATGCACTCGCTGTGAGCCTGAAGAGAGTTCTAATCTTGGGTGCATCAGGTCAAACGCATTGCAGATACCTTCAGCAGCAGCAGCCGGCTGTGCATAAAACGGCTTTATCGCACATGGCCAATCCGTGATGAAATACAGCTCACCTATTTCCTTGCCCAGCGTATGCTCCGCGGAAGTGCTGAAGTCCTCGCCCCATTCTATCTGCTCGCCTGCATCGGAAAGTAAATCTATTGCTTCATTATATGTTATACGTCTGAACGGCACCTTCGGCACTTCCAGCTTCACATCCAGCTTGGCTAATCCTGGGTAATCCACCATCTGTGAATATACAAACGCAATAAGCAGCTCTAAAAGCGTCATCACGTACTCATGGTCCACGAATGCCACTTCTACGTCTATCGAAGTCGCTTCGTTCAGGTGTTTCGTGGTGTCATGCTCCTCAGCCCGGAATATCGGCGCTATCTCGTACACGCGGTCAAAGCCAGAAGCCATGAGCATCTGCTTGTACAACTGTGGACTCTGATTTAAGAACGCTTCGCGTTCAAAATAAGAGATAGGGAATAGTGCGGTCCCGCCTTCTGTCGCGGCACTCACGATCTTCGGCGTGTTTAATTCTATAAACCCACGCTCATCGAGGAAATCTCTTATCGCTTTCAGGATTCGACTCCGAATGATAAATATATGCTTTGTTCGCTCGGTTCTCAAGTCCATGAACCGCGCATCCAATTTCGTATCCAGCTCCGCACCAACTTTTCCTGTGGTGTCCAGCGGTAAAACCTGCGATGCCTCACTCAGTACTTCCATTCGCTGCGGTACTATTTCATAGCCGTTCGGCGCCTTCTGCTCGCTCTTTACTTCCCCTTCGATCGCTACTACCGATTCACGCGGCACCCGTTTTACACATTCAAACAGCTCTTTTTCCGCATTCTTACGGTGTACCGTAACCTGAGTAAAGCCGCTAAAGTCGCGCACGATGAGGAAGAAGACGCCGCCCAGGTCCCTCTTCTCATGCACCCAGCCTGCTATGCTTACATGTTCCCCCTCATTTGCTGCGGTTATTTCTGTCGCGTATTTCCGGTTCCGTAGTGGAGAGGACATGGTTATTACCTCGCTCTTGTTCAATATAAAATCCACGCCTATATCCCCACTTATTTTATATCATATCACAAATCTCATATAAAAAAAACAAACAAACAACCCCGGCAACATGGAATCCGAA
Organism: Halobacteriota archaeon; assembly: GCA_049287525.1. Taxonomy (GTDB): domain Archaea; phylum Halobacteriota; class Syntropharchaeia; order Alkanophagales; family Methanospirareceae; genus QENJ01. The sequence goes on from JBAQFZ010000015.1 coordinate 31,095, forward strand.
GAAATGCTCATGGATATGTACAAGGAAGCGATAACCGCCGCCGATTTGAGAGCTATATGTAAAACGCGTGGCTTTACCGCTGAAGAGGTCTCATCCCCCGGAGTATTTAAAACCGTGTTCCGTTCAGATAAAGGCATAAAATCTGCCTTCGTGTCATTAACCCGGAATGAAATCGCGCTATTACACGTCCTGGACCTTATAAACAAAGCAGTGGATGTCTCATTCTTCGAGTACCTCTATCGTGATCCGGAAAGTGACTCGAAAGCATGGCATTACCAATCTTTCACCACGCGCTACCGCGACATCTTTAAAAAGGTACGAACTTCTTTGGTGCGTAAGGGCGTTCTGCTCTTTGCAGAGAGCAGGAATAGGCGGGGGACTACAACAAAACTGGAACGGTGGCAATTCCGCTTTCCTGAGGAGTTCAATCAGCTTCTTCCTTCTCCTTTCGTTTCTGTCAAGATATTTGACGCCCACGAGAATGTCTGTGAAGATATACTCCGACGAAAGATTAAACAGGTTGTGACCGGCAAACCAGTTCACGGAGAAGCCCCGGGCTATGACATCACGCTTTCGGCTGGTAAACTCAGCATGGGGGGCGGTAATTTTCGCATGCAAACTCTGAAAAAGTGGCAGGTTCAATCCTGGACGGCATTGGCACTGAGGGAGAAGGAAAAAAACTACAAAAAGGAGGTTGTTTCTCCTATTCAGGTGGTCAGCTATGCCTTTTCTCAACTCAATCAGAACGAGTGGATTCTACCTGAGGAGTTCTCACGATTCTGGCGCGTCCTTTACCCTGAAGGGTGCACCCTGGACAGCTCGGTCATCTGTGAGGCTGGCTGTAAATGGGGATACCTCAGAAAGCACGAATACCAGGGGAAATCATACTACCACCCGGTAGAGGCATTGGATGCGACACGGGTGAAGCCCGATAGCTACCAGACCGTGAAAGGGGACCAAACAGTGGAAATAGACCTCGAAACCATACCTTACGAAAATCTGGAAGTGCTAGCTGAGATTTCAAAGATGACGGTTGTGGATTCGCGATTGCTAATTAGCCCTGACCTGATTGCTATTGGCAACGCAGATCCGAACATTCGCAACCATCCGCAAACACTATGGCTCAGGCATAATTCGTCGCTATTTCGCGCAGTTCTGGAAAAAGTGGATGAAAATTGGGGTAAGATTATTATTCACGAGAACCTGATGGTTGCCAGGGTAAGGGATATCGGTCTGTTAGTAAAATTACAGCAATCGTGCCCTGACCACAAACAGATTATACCGCTTGCAAAAGACTTCATCGCATTTCCTCAGGATGCACTCCCGGAACTCCAGAAATTGGTGGCACGGTCGGGCTATGTGGTAAAAACAGTACAGGACGTAAAGAATAATGGTGAGCGGGAGGAACAATCGTGATAAAAATGAGTCTGACGCCTGCTACCGATGTAAAGGCGCTGGATGTCGTATCAAATAGACGTGAACTACGCAGAGATGTCCATATCTTTGTAAACTACGTCCGGGAAAGGGAAGTGAAACGGACACACCGGAGTAACGACCTGCCGAAAACCGATTTTAAGCGCATGGCAAAATTGATGGGCAAGCCGGAAACACAGGCGGAGGTGAACTCCACCGGCACCTCTCCGTGGGTTGAGTTCATTGACCAGTTGGCACTGCTACTTGGGTTTGTCCGTTATGACACCGAAGGTGAATATATGGGCTATACCAGCACCGAACCGTCTTATCCCGACAATTACATAGAATACCAGGAAAAGACATACAAGCGGTTTTTGCTTTGTCCACTGCTCGAGCAGGAGGAATACATACTAAATGCACTAATCGCAAGATACGACTACGGGAACAATGAGTTCTTCCATAATACGGGTCCTTTCACCATACTTGATAGTTTCGATTATGGCGGGTGCGCAACCGGCGTGGTCCCCATGATAAAATTTGACACCGCGAGAAGGTATCTTCTGAACCTGCTTAAAGAATGCCCAAGCGGCGTATGGTACAGCACCATCTCGTTCATCCAGTACCTGAAGAAAGAACATCCCTTTTTCCTCATCCCGCAAAATATCAAAGTCAAGGACCGCTGGTGGAATAAGGGCCGGTATGGTAATTTCCGTGAGAGTAAAGAGCGGTGGGGAAGGGGGGAAGTAGTCCAGGAAGATGACCCTGACGCTTTTGAACGCGTGGAGGGGCGTTATGTGGAACGATTTCTGGAGAACATCCCGCTCACAATGCGCTATGTGGACGTAGCTTATGATAAGGCAGAGGAGCAAAATTTATACCCGCCAATGAATCAACTCAAGGCGTTCAGGCTAAATGAGCGGTTTCTGCGTGTGATGAAACGTGAAATCCGAAAGCCACGGGTTACGGTCCTGCCAACGTTCGAGATTCATGTGGATTCGGACATCTATCCTGTTAGTGTAATGACCCAGCTTACGCGGTTCGCGGATGTGCTTGCAGATGATGTCGCAATTGTGCTAAAATTGAATAAGAATAAAGTTGCCGCTCAACTAGCCGAGCACGAGGAGCTGAATGTAGTTGCACTGCTGGAGGAACTCTCGGAGAAAACACTGCCTCCGAATATCGAGATTGACCTCAAAGAATGGACTGCACATGCAGAAACATTTACGCTATTCGAGGGGTTCGGACTTCTGGAATGTGAAGAGAAACAAAAGCTCCCGGATGAATTCACCGTAGAGAACATATCGCCCGAGATCCGAATAGTGCGCTCTCCGGATATTTTATATTCACGATTGGAAAAGTCAGAGCTGGTGCCTTTACGGGTAAAGCATCCGGACTCTTCTTTACGGCAGCCACCGAAAGGAGCCCGAAGCGTATTTTTAAATAAAGCCCGTCTTACCGAGCACCCCCGAAAGGCAGTTAAATTAAGGCGGAATTATGCGGTTACGCTTTACTTCCCTTCTAAGGAGCTTCTAAAGCGATTCACGAAAGAACTCAAGACTGCAAAGTTCACCTTTGGAATAAATGAGCTCTCAAACTCCATAACCTTCTCAGAGAGCCAGGAACCCCAGTTAGAAGAGGTCTTTAAAGCATTGGCGAATGAATATACCATTAGCATTGAGGATATGGACATGGCAAGGTGATGCTGATGGCAAGGTGATGCTGATGGCAAGCCCGACGGGGTCTAAGACCGTGGCAGCTGCGAATCGTCTTGACGTTATAATTGGGAATTGTATCATCGTATGATGGATGTTAATGTATAAAGAAAGAAGCAATCCCTATTTTTTTAATTCTACTGTTTTTCGCATCAGGGATGTCTCATCTATAACGAGTTACGCCAATCTTTTTGCAATACTCAGTAATCGGGCAGATGCTGCACTTCGGGCTTATCGGCGTGCATACCGCTTTGCCATGCATGACGAGAAGGTCATTAAAGACTATCCAGTACTGCTTTGGGAGTGTTTTTCGAAGAGCAAATTCTGTCTGATACGGAGTTTTTGTCTCTACGAGTCCCAGGCGATTGGATATGCGGTGGACATGTGTATCAACTGCGATACCGGGTTTATTATAACTCATGGTGATAACGATATTTGCAGTCTTTCTACCAACACCCTTCAGTTTCAAAAGCTCGTCTATCTCGTCCGGGACACGTGAATCGTACCTCTCAACCAGGATACGACAGATTTCAGGGATTTGCTCAGCCTTTCTCGTGTAGAATCCAACAGGATAGATTGCAGCTTTTATCTCCTCTCTTTTGAGGTTTAACATCTCTTCAGGAGTTTTTGCCAGTGCAAATAGCCGTTCGGAAGCTCTGATAGTTACTTCATCCCGGGTTCTAAGGCTCAAAAGGCATGAAATCAGGGTTAGAAAAGGGTCTTTTCTCGTTGATACATCCATCAATGCCGATGTTTTGTCTTGATACCGTTCTTTAAGAACCTGCATGACCTTCTCAATATTAGTCGGCAAGCTCTCTCACCTTCTGGATATTTCCACTATCTCCTCTACGGTTATCAACAGGAATCTCAAGGATCATCGGCAACTCCTTGATCTTCCACCCTCGGGGTTTCTCGAGAAGATCTGGAACGTACCACAACCTCTCTTTAGTGCTCGATTCACTGCCTTATCTAACGACTTTGCTTTTCAGTCTATTGACGATTCTATCCACGCTAAATACTTACTTACTTACTTATCATATCCCGCAACAATCGGAAGTGCGATAATTCCCGGCAATTCATAGCTGTGAACTAAGTTCTTCCAGGACGTCCCTGGGCAATTGCATGGCAATATCTATTTTCTTCACGCACGCAGTCTTTATACCTCTCTTCTTCGCTTCCGCCTTTAGAGCCTTCGCCTTTATTTTCTTCACCATTTCTTCTAACTCCTCATCCATATCTCTCTCACCTCTTCAACAACTCTTCAAATCTCTCCCTGGAGTCATCTACCGCAACTACTTCCTTTACCCCAGGAACCTTCTCCTTCAACGTCGCCTCAACGAAGTTCACCAGTGTGAATTGACTCATCGGGCATCCCGCGCATGCGCCGCTCAGCATCACCTTCACCGTGCCATCCTCTACACTTACCAGTTCTATACTGCCGCCTTCCATCGCTAAAAGTGGACTAATCTCTTCTTCTATTACCCCTTTTACCTCTTCCAACATTTTATTTAACATCTCTTTATCATATTTTTATAACAATCGTTATATAAAAAGGTTGGGTAACTCATCTTCACACCGTTCCTTTACTCCCTTTTAAGTAGCTATTTCGCCAGATAGCTGAATGGTCCCTGTTAAATCGCTATTTATTTTATTGGGCTTTTCATAACCAATATTTTCAACCATCCTTTCAATGGCGTTTTCGAGGGAAGATACGCATTTTGGCGGGTATTTCCACAATAAGCCCCAGCCTCTCCACACTCGGAATAAATTCCGAGGCATCCCTGGGGATTAAACGGTATTTTCAGTCTTTCCGCACTCCAAAAGCCTTAGGATTGCACGTATAAACATTAAGTCCCTCACCTCTCATAAAATCAGGATTTGTTGTAACGATATTGTGGACACCCAATGAAAGAGCAGTGGATAGATGAATCGCATCTCTTGGGAGAAGATGGTAGCGTTCGATAAAGTCGAGAGCTTTTAAGGTAGCTTCTGTTGGTATCTCCACTACTATAACATTTGCGAGCATGAGTATGTCAGCAGTCGCCCTTCTCAGAATTGGGACATATTTGTCGATTATTTCAGGCGCATTCCTCAGCTTCTCGTGCCATCTCTGCTCAAAATCGTTGATTAAATTCACTCTTAGCAGTGCATACCAGACTTCATCTAAAGCTAAATTCGATACAATTGACAGAATATTTTCCTCTTCTAGCCTCTTTACAAACCCAGCACAGGCTAAATGATATTTCACGCCATCCACGCAGAAATTTACAATGAAACTCGAATCCCAGTAGATGACCTCTGGGAGATCGGCGTCAAAATTCAAGATGTTCGCCGGCATCGTCAAATCCCATGAAATCTATCATCTCTTCAACATCTAATTGCTTCTTCACCTTTACGATTCCGATGAGGTCTTTTAGCGGGTCGTATTCCATAGGCTTAACCAAACCAAAGACGATTTTTTTTGCATGCTTTTCAATTTCCTGTAGCGCCGCACTATTTTTCATTTTTATACTCCATATCTTTATTCTTTAATCCACTATATAAAACTTCACTCATCCCATAAAACCCCATCCACGCCACCCCGCATAAAGAGCTTGTCCTATATATTCTCTGGAATGGGATGCTTATTTTTGATTATAAAGACCTCTATGAGCTTCTTTTTGTTGAGTTTTTGAATTGTGAGACAGCCTCTTGGTTCTATAGAATCCAGAGAATTCGGAGAAAGCCCTTTCACTGCTGCCATTATTCCAGCCCTTCTAGCTAACATACGAACAACAAAGCCTGACAGCAGAAAGAATACTAAAATGCCAATAACCACGTATGCTATTTTCAACATCTTATCACCTCTTTTCTTCCCCGCTGACTAAGATGGAAATATGCGTTTTAAAGCTTCTTGCCTATCTCCCGGATAGCCCATAGCATACCGGAGTTAGCGAGTAGACCGAAGAAGCCACAAATCAGTATAAGTGAAATTATATGAGAAAAAAACCACCAACCTAGGGCAAGCCTGCGAGTAATCCCAAGACAAACATAAAGATATTAGTATTTGTTGCTGCATATTTTGGTGGTTGAAAGGATAAAAATGTGATGAATCTCCAATATGCCACAAGCCCCATCGCCAAACCGAAAACTCCGAAAACTACAAACCTTTCGGTATATCTAAGGATCGGCATAGGCTGCCCAATATGAGCAAATACTGTTAGCATCGCACCATAAAAACACCACCAAACCAGTCCACATAGGGACCAAAGAACAACATCTGATAATCGGCTATTCATACGATTCTGCCTCCTTTAAATATTCCTTTCGCCTAACTTCGGTATATCCGAACATGGTTCGCACATACATCCTTCTAATCGAACTTCAATCATCATCACCTCTTCACTCTTCTCCTGCATTAATCCTACCTATGAAAATATTCTTCAGTTACTATACCCCGTACTTAAGTACGAAGCCTGTACCTGAGCACGACCGCCGGTGACTTAAACTACACTATGATCACCGGTATGACATAGGTATATAAAAGCAAAGCCTTTCTGTTTTTTTGTTTCGCGTGGAATCGAAATTCGTTAATTTTTAGGACGGTTTTTCACGGTTCGTGCTGTATTGGACTATAAAGTAAGTGTCGAGGTGGCGAGAAGAAGAATTGCTTTTTATATCAGTGCGGGGAATATTATCTCTTGGTTGTTTGGTAATTGCTGGACAGCCTCTATAGCGCGAATAAATGAAGCGGATATTTCACGTTGCGGACACACACATAGGCTATTCCGCGTACCGGAAGATGAATGAGGCGACCGGGCTGAACCAGCGCGAAGTGGACACTTACGCGGCATTCGAGCAATTTGT
>JBAQFZ010000016.1:0-24551 GCA_049287525.1 Halobacteriota archaeon
GGGTTTCCTGTGGACGTGGGCAGAGCCCACGATGTGTAATCTTGTGGTTATTTTTCGGAAATACTATAATATATCTCTATAGATAGATGAGCAAATTCTACGAAGTAAGAACGAGAGATGGCGCGGCGAGGATAGGGAAATTAATGCTAAATGGGGGTATGCAAACAGAAACACCGCGAATGCTCCGTGTAGAGCGTGAAGAAGAACTCGCAGTGGTGGGCGTCGAAGACGCGAACTTTAACGAGTTAGCGTCAGAAGAGACATGGCATGCCCCGCGCGGCACAGTCCTCTTGCCCGAAGTTCATCCTTTAGTCACAAAGCTTGGTACTAATACATTATATGTTGATTTCTTCGTGCTTGCCTTTGCGTCCAGTATGCTTCGCAGTCCACGTGATTTTGTGCGCAGGATTATTGATGCGAGAAACGCAATACCGCCTGATGTGGCGTTATGGGTCCCTGCGATTGCGACCGTGGAAAATGCAGCACTTCTATTCTACATGGGCGTGGACATAATAGACGAGACGAATGCAGTAATAAAAGGCTACCAGGACATTTATCAGATGGAAGAAGGCGAATCGAGCCTGAGTAAATTGGAGGACTTGCCATGTACCTGCCCTATCTGCACCGCCTTAAGTATAGACGAGTTCCAGGGGACGGCTAGAAAGACACGGGCGGTGTTGCTTGCACGACATAACTCACTGCTGCTGGCGAAAGAAGTGAAGAAGACGAGAGTAAGCATAAGAGCAGGTGGTTTACGCGAGTATGTAGAGCAGAAGGTGCGGGCTTCTTCGTTTTTAACCGCAGTGCTAAGAATTCTGGACTTACAAGAAGCGCGTTATTTCGAGAGAAGAACGCCGGTTGCGCGAAACCGAAGTATGAAAGTGAATACGATGGAATCGCTGAAGCGAATAGAAGTGAAACGGTTTTCGAGCCGTGTTCTGAACCGGTATGAACCGCCTGCGCGAGAAATCTTGCTGATATTGCCGTGTTCCGCGCGGAAACCTTATTCTCGCTCTAATTCACATATGAAGTTCATAGATACGATTGCGGATTATCGAGGGCACATACATGAAGTCATTTTAACGTCACCGCTTGGGGTCGTCCCGAGAGAGCTTGAAGCGGTTTATCCCGCTGCGTTCTATGACATACCTGTAACCGGCTACTGGGATGCCGAAGAGCGAGAATGGGTATCTTCCTGTTTGCGTGCATACCTGAAGAAGAATCAGAATAATTACGAAGTGGTAGTTGCACATCTCCGCGGTGCGTATAAAGATATTTGTGCTGGTGTTGCTGCGGATTTGGGTGTTGAACTCGTATTCACATGCGAATCAAACTCAAACGAGAGACTAACTTCAAAAGAAGCATTGAACCGGTTGAAAGAGCGGATAACGTGTGCCGGCAGAAAGCGCCTATCAAGCTTTGAAGAGAAGGCAAGTATGCTAAAAGCAATGGCTGACTACCAGATGGGTCTCGGTGCAGGAAACGAGCTTGTAGCGCGCGAAGCAGGCGAAAAGTTAGGTATAACCGGTAAGTTCCCGTATTACAAGCTTATATCAAACAAAGAAGTACTTGCACGAATCGTACCCCAATATGGAGTTCTGGCTCTTACGGTGAGAGCAGCACGTAGAATTTCAAATCTGAACTCTTATTACCGGGTGGAAATAGGCGACTTCGTGCCTGCTGGCTCGATACTGGCGCCCGGAGTGTTGAACGCGGACCCGCAGATAAGAGTGAATGATGAGGTAGTATTCTGGGGCGAAAAGGCGTTTGGTGTGGGTAGAGCAAAGATGAGCGGGTGGGAGATGGTGCAATCACGAAGAGGCATGGCAGTGCAGGTGCGGGCGGTGGAGGTAAGTTAGGAGGGAACTTTTTCCCCCCAGAGGAGAAATTTTGTATCTGGATGTTTAGCTGCCGGGATCCAAGATGCAAGATACATGACCATGACCATGATTTATGACCAGATTCCACAGCTTTAATGATAACGGGGCTTCGCTCCGTTGACCCCGAAAACCCTGTAAGGGTTTAATTGTAGATTTTTCGTCCTAAATCTTCGCACTTCTTGATAAAGTTATCAAAACTCATCAATTTCCTCTTTTGTACTCTTGTATCCTGTATCTTCATCGTACATATACAAAAACGAAATTGTTACCACAGAAACATTACACTTTATTATTTATACAATAAAGCAAAGGTATATGCGGAGGTGAGAACGGAAAAAATGGAAACAAAAAAGAGAGGAGGAGCGATAACAGGTATTGCTCTGGTAGCGATTATGGTCGTTTCTGTTATGCTCGCAATGGTCGCGAGTACCGCAGCGTACAGCAATAGTGGAAAATACAATATCATAATAAAGCAACCACCGGCACAGAAAGTGCTAATCGGACAGGATTTACTATTTAGTAAAAACGTTTGGACGACAGGGGCACCCACAATATACAGGTCCGTATCTAGCGATTTATCAAATTACACCTTCCAGGTGAAGACCAAACCGGAATACGCATGTGGCCTGGATGCACAGAGCACACTGCGGGAACTGAACATAATAATAAAAGCTGCAGTAACATTAACAGCGGAGCCGACAGAAGCACCGGAACTCACAACCGTGAAACTCACAGTAACTGGTGTACCTGGTACGACGATAAATGTAAAAGAAGACACTTTAAGTCTGAACGCTTATTTCCCGGAGGGGCTTAATGACAACCAGGGACCTAAGAATAACAATTTCAATGACACAATAGACAGTGACGGCGTGCGGACCTACGCAGTTGAGTTCGACGATACTGGTACATACACAATTAAAGTGACGGATTTGAGCGATCTAACAGGAGATACATATGATACCGTTGACATCACCGTTACAGAGAAGGGAGTTACTTTTGACGTGCCAGGCACAGTAGTTATCGGGCAGCGGTTTACGATAAAAGGGGCTGCAAATACCGGCAATACGGTTACGGTTGCCGTGGATGACGAGGTGGTACCGAAACTGAATAATATCGTAATAGACGAGAACGGTGAATTCTCGGAGGAGATAGATACAAGCTCAGATGCAGCACCCGGGGCATTCAAGATTCCGGGCTCCGTGTGGTTGAAGGCGTACATTGACTATGCGGGGGGCATTGGTACTGTACCCGCAGGCATAACAGACGATGGCTCGATTGCGATATTAATGATAAGAGGTGAATTAACGGCTGAACTGTCAACAAAAAGTGTAGCGAAGGGCGATGAGTTCACAATCACCGGTAAGGCAAAAGGCTCAAAGAACGTGGAGATATTGATAGTCGCACCAAAGGGTTTCCGTGGTTCAAACATAGAAACAGACGCTAAGGAGATGTATTACACATCCACGTCTGTCACGACTACCGATGATAGTTTCTACAAGAAGATCACCGTGAACGATGACGTGAACTCGGGCTTATATCTCGTGATGATACTCAGCGCGGGAAGCGACGGCAAATGGGGAAAGAGCGGTTACGACAAACTTTATGACCCGAATGACCCAATTAACTGTGCCTTATGTCAGTATACATTATACTCCAGGACTCAGGAAGGGATGTTAGAGATAGTAAAAGACATGAGTGCCTTAAGCGATGACCTCCTGTGGATAGGACTCGTAAACGTGGAATCGCCGTATGGGATCGTGACCCTTAACCCAATAGCAGAGGTGAACATTGGAGAACCGCTGGAAGTAACAGGGACTACAAACAGAACGGAGGGATATACAATATTTGTCACAGTTAGAGGACCGACAGAGCTAACTCCGGCGACCGTAACGGTGCATAACGGTACGTTCAACGCGACGTTAGACACTTCAGATGCTAAGGTAGGCGTGTACGTAGTGACGGCAGACGATGGTGATGGTAATACAGATACAAAGCAGGTGAGCATAGGAAGAGCAGCAGCACAAACCATCTTCGATACAGGTTCTGGAACCTATCCAAGCATAATGGGAACACACAATGGGACGATTAAACCAAGCAATAATATCACCGTGCATAAGCTTTACACCTATTCATGCGTAGGAACAGGAGGGCACACGGAATTCGTAAGGATTTATGGAAATGGAATGGACAAGAGCGCTTCTTGGAAAGGTTATCGAGATGATTGGCATAACATAACTTTTGATTCGACTTTCACATTGGAAGCAAACAAAACATACGATTATACCATCATAACAGGGTCGTATCCACAGATAATACATGCAAAAAGCAAAGAAGTAACCGGAGGAGCAATAAACTGCACGGAATTCATTGATGCAAACGGTAAAATATACAACGATTGGATTCCCGCGATAAAGTTAGAATAAGCGTGATTTTTTTTCCCCTTTTTTAGTGTATATAAAGTATAAACATCCTTCTATTTGAGACACAGATTTACACTGATTTTTCTTTTGGTGGGTTGGCTGAGCTATTTTTAACGGCATTAATCTTTTCATCTGTGTTAATTAAGCCCTTACAGGGCTTGCGGGATCGTGGGCAGAGCCCACGAGCGTTAATCTGTGTCTATAATTTATTTTCTCTCTGGTAAGGTTTAATTAATTTGACAATGTCACATTTAATAAGCTTTAGTATTTGTTTAGCTAACCACAAGATTACACAGATTTTCACGAGAAAATATGCAGATGTAAGATATAGGATGCAAATCTAACTAATATCCTGTGCCCAGTATCATCTTCTTGTTTCGTGTTGGGCGTACCCGAAGCTAAACCTGGCAGAAGTGGTCGCAACCCATCTAGGTCTCGTGTGTTATCCGCGGATAAGCCTCTGAAGGTATCCGAAGTTGCCCGCCGGGATGATACGAACTGGCACTGTGTTCGTGGGCGCACCACCTGGCGCTGACCATTCTCGCCCTCTGGTTCATTACGCAGACAAAAATCGAAAAGTTTTTAAAGGGATATGTAGCTATACAACTACAAACAAAAGCATATGCGGAAGTGAACACGCGAAAAAATGAATGAAGGAGAAGACGAAAATGCGAAAGCGATATTAGTATTAGCAGGCATTGCACTTGCCGCGATTGCTTTTGCGGCGGTCGCGATGCTGATGCTGGGCAGTACCGCAGCGTACAGCACTGGCGGAAAATACAATATCATAGTAAAGCAAACACCGGCACAGAAAGTGCTAATCGGACAGGATTTACAATTTAGGACTGCTGATGGTTGGACAACAGCACCCACAATATACAGGTACGTATCTGGCGATTTGTCAAATACGTATCCCGCGACAACCGGAACAGATGGAAACCATTACATCTACAACGTGAACTGGCAAACGTCAGGCGCTTATTATGTGAATGGTAACGCGACAACAAAAGAGGCACAGCTTTCTGTTGAAGACCCAAAAATACCGCTGCAGCTAAAGGTAAAAAATAAGATAGTGTCGTCACTTGCCAGGAGTACGCCAATATTTCACACAGACGTTGGAGGTATAAATCTGTTCCCCGATGATAGGGTAGACCTCGTGATTATGGGTCCCGGCGGACGGATACTAACAAAGAACAACCAGAATTTTAAAGGCATAAATGTGAGTACATTGACCGGTTATACAAGCGATAACTATATTGACACCACAGGCTGGGACATCGGGCATTACACCTTCCAGGTGAAGACCAAACCGGAATACGCATGTGGCCTGGATGTACAGAGCCCACTGCGGGAGCTGGACATAATAATAGCTGCGATAACAATAACAGCGGAGCCGGCAGAAGTACCGGAACTCAAAACCGTGAAACTCACAGTAACTGGTGTTGCCGGTATGCCGATAAACGTACGAGAAGACACTTTAAGTCTGAACGCATATTTCCCGGAAGGGCTTAATGACAACCAGGGACCTAAGAATAACAATTTCAATGACACAATAGACAGTGACGGCACGCGGACCTACGCAGTTGAGTTCGACGATATCGGTACATACACGATTAAAGTGACATATCAAAACGATCCACCTATGTATGACACCGCTGACATCACCGTTATCGAGAGGGCAGTTAATTTTGACGTGCCAGGCACAGTAGTTATCGGGCAGCGGTTTATGATTAAAGGGACTGCAAATACAGGCAATACGGTCACTGTTGCCGTGGATGACGAGGTGGTACCGAAACTGAATAATATCGTAATAGACGAGAACGGCGAATTCGCGGAGGAGATAGATACAAGCTCAGATGCAGCACCCGGGGCATTCAAGATTCCGGGCTCCGTGAGGTTGAAGGCGTACATTGACTATAATCATGTGGGTACGGTACCCGCAGGCAAAACAGACGATGGCTCGGTTGCGATATTAATGACAAGAGGTGAATTAACGGCTGAACTGTCAACAAAAAGTGTAGCGAAGGGCGATGAGTTCACAATCACCGGTAAGGCAAAAGGCTCAAAGAACGTGAATATATTGATAGTCGCACCAAAGGGTTTCTGTGGTTCAAACATAGAAACAAACGCTAAGGAGATGTATTACACATCAACGTCTGTCACGACTACCGATGATAGTTTCTACAAGAAGATCACCGTGAACGACGACGTGAACTGCGAGGGCAAATATCTCATTATGATACTCAGCGCGGGAGGCGACGGCAAATGGGGAAAGAGCGGTTACGACACACTTTATAACCCGAATGACCCATGGAATTCTGCTTTAGGTCAGTATACACTTTGCACCAGGACACAGGAAGGGATGTTAGCGATTATTGATGATATGATGAGCTTAAGCGATGACCTCATCTGGGTAGGTTACGTAACAGTCGGCGAGAAAGAGACGCTGAGCCTGAATCCAATAGCCGATGTGGTTACCGGTGACTCGTTAGTAGTAACAGGCAACTCAAGCCGTAAAGAAGGTACGATTATCTGGATAACGGTAAAGGGACGTTACGGCGAAATAGTGCCACAAGCTGCGTACGTTAAGGACAATGGGTTCAAAGTTACTTTCGATACTGCCGGTGCATATCCTGGTACCTATACGGTGCAGGCAATAGATGGATATGGCTGTACGGCTACTACCGGGGTGCATATCACTGCGAGCACGTCTGTACCCACGTCTTTTGATACCGGAGCGGGCAGTTATCCCAGCATGATGGGGACACATAACGGGACGATTACGATACAACGGCGGCAGTGGTGGTGGTGAACGAACTAATTATGAAGAGAAGAAGAGAAGCGATACTAGGTGGCTTGGCAATCACGGCAATTATGCTCGCAATGGTCGGGAGCACCGCAGCGTACAGCACAGGTGGAAAATACAATATCATAGTAAAGCAATCAGCGGCACAGACAGTGCTAATCGGACAGGATTTACTATTTCCTAAAGCTACTTGGACAACGCCACCCACAATATACAGGTACGTATCTGGCGATTTATCAAATACGTACGCGACATTTACCGGAACAGATGGGAACTATTACATCTACAACGTGTACTGGCCAACATCAGGCGCTTATTATGTGAATGGTAACGCGATAACAAGAGACGCGCAGCTTGATGTCGAAGACCCGAATATACCGCTGCAGCTAAAAGTAAAAGATAAGATAGTGTCGTCACTTGCTAAGGGTACGCCAGGGTTTCACACAGACGTTGGAGGTATAAATCTGTTCCACGAGGATAAGGTAGACCTCGTGATTATGGGTCCCAGCGGGCAGATAAAAACAAAGAACAACCAGATTTTTACAGACATAACCGTGTGGGATTTGACCAATTATACAAGCGATAACTATATTAACACCGCAGACTGGGACGTAGGGCATTACACCTTCCAGGTGAAGACCAAACCGGAATACGCATGTGGATTGGATTGCCAGAGCCCGCTGCGGGAGCTGAACATAATAAAAGCTACGATAACAATAACAGCGGAGCCGACAGAAGTAGCGGAACTCACAACCGTGAAACTAACAGTAACTGGTGTACCCGGTATGCCGCTAAACGTCCGAGAAGACACTTTAAGTCCGAATGCCTATTTCCCTGCATGGCTTTATGACAATCCAGAGAATAGAACGACTAACTATTTCTACGATACAATAGACAGTGACGGCACGCGGGTCTACGCAGTTGAGTTCAACGATACCGGGTATTACACAATTAGAGTGACGAATCGAGATGATCCATCTATGTATGACACCGTTGACATCTTCGTTACAGAGAAGGCAGTTACCTTTGACGTGCCAGGCACAGTAGTTATCGGGCAGCGGTTTATGATTAACGGGACTGCAAATACCGGCAATACGGTCACTGTTGCCGTGGATGACGTGGTGGTGCCGAAACTGAATAATATCGTAATAGATGAGAACGGCGAATTCGCGGAGGAGATAGATACAAGCTCAGAAGCAGCACCCGGGGCATTCAAGAATCCGGGCTCCGTGAGGTTGAAGGTATACATTGACTATGCGGGGGGCACTGGTACTGTACCCTCAGGCATAACAGACGATGGGTCCGCGACGGTGTTCATGCTGAACGATAAAGGTGGCGGTATTGACATCTCGACTTCTGAAGTCAATGTTGGTAAGAATGAGACTGTCATCGTAACGATTGCGGCATTACCCGGGCATAACGTGAGTGTAACAACGGCAGACACTGCGCATACGGTCTTTGAATACAACCAATATGACTTTACAGGCACGAGCAGTAACATTATTAAAATAGCACCCGCCGATACGACTTCAATACCCGCTGATATTGGCGATTGCGATTGTCAGACAAACGCAAGGAACATCTCAGGCGTCTGGAAGACGATGGATACAGATGGCACACAGAAATTCGCTGTTCATTTCGCAGATACGGGAACTTACAAAATCACAGCCACCGATTATGGAACCGGTTACCCCACTGCTAATCGGTTAGACGAAGAGGAGATAGAGATAAACGTCACCGGGAAGGATGTCACGTTCGATGTGCCTTCTTCGATTGTGGTAATTGGCGATAAGATCGTGATAAAGGGCACGTCAAAGCGCGGAAGCACGGTGACTATCGCTGTGGATGACGTGGTGGTGTCGAAACTGAATGATATCGTAATAGACGCGAAAGGTGAATTCGCGGAGGAGATGGATACAAGTTCAGATGCAGCACCAGCATCATTCAAGATTCCGGGTCTCGTGAGGTTGAAGGCGTACATTGACTATATAGGGGGCGCTGGTACTGTACCATCAAGCATAACAGACGATGGGTCCGCGACTGTATTCATGGTAAGCGGCTGGCTAACTGCCGGGCTTTCTACCGGTTCGGTTGATCCTGGTGATGAGTTCACAGTCACCGGTACTGCTAAAGGGTCACGGAATGTGGATATTATCATAGTCGCACCAAAGGGTTTCAGTGGGTCAAACATAGAAACAGATGCTAATGAGATGTATTACACATCAACAGGCGTATCATCTACGGATGGCGCATTTTCAAAGACGATAAGGGTTGGCGATGATGTGGATACCGGAAGATACCTGGTTGTAGTACTCAGCGCGGGAGGCGACGGCAAATGGGGAAAGAGCGGCTACGACACACTTTATAACCTGAGTGATCCATGGAATTCTGCTTTATGTCAGTATGTATTACACACCAGGACACAGGACGAGATGTTAGCGATATTCGATAATATAGTGGGATTAAGCGATGACCTCATCTGGGTGCGTTACGTAGCAGTCGGGAATGCAGACGAAGACACGACGATTACGATACGACGGATGTACACGTATTCCTGCCCGGGAACGGGTGGGCACAGTGAATACGCCGCAATATATGCACAAAATGGTACGCTGCTGGGTAAAGGCAGTTGGAAAGGTTACCAGTACAGAGATTACCAGTGGATAACGTTTGATAACCCGGTCACATTAGAGTTCGGGATAGCATACAACTACACGATAAAAACAGGCTCGTATCCGCAGCTAATACACAGACCCTGGCGTACTACCGATAATGGCTCTATTACCTGTACGGAATTCATTGATGCAAACGGTAAAATATACAACGATTGGATTCCTGCGATAAGGTTAGAATAAGCGGGGGATTTTTTCCCCCTTTTTTAGCTCTGGGCGTGTCCCAAATTCGTAGAAAAGTGTGTATACTTTACGTTGCAATAGTAAATATTAAGGTATTGGCGAACTGGAGGAAGTGAACATATGGGACCGATATAGCAATACTTGCTAAAGAACTGGAAGTAAGATGGTATTCCATCAAAAAGAGGTTGAAAGAGATGGCTATTGCGTCCTCCGCCGATTTAGACAGGATATTCACACTCTCAGACCATCCAATCAAAGGGGATATAAAAACGCTGTACCAGTCGATTAATGAACTCAATCTCGATGGAAAGATCCTCGTTCTCTCGGATATGGATGTTGAGGAAGATGAAATATATGAACTCCATAAGAAACGCGAAACGATTGAGAAGATGTTTGATACATACAAAACGGTGCTTAATGCTGATAAAATATACTTACAAGATGAGGAGAGCGTCTTCGGACATGTATTCTATTCATATCATTTCTATCTCTCTACATTCACTGTAAACTGGAGCAGCTCTTGAAGAAGGCAGGACTCAATCGCAAGCTCACTCCGGTTGATCTGCTGTTCAAATATGGCAAGGTCTATCATGTCGATCATGAGGGGTCGTAACATGATCACCGAGGTTCCAAAGAATGTGAGGAATATAGAGGAGAGACTTGAGTTGAACATATTCCCTAAGTGATGCGGAGTTAAGGTTACTAAGATACAAAAATCAGTATCCTTCACAGCCTCCGCCATTGGACAGGAGGTTCCCGGGGCGACATCTATAATCACTGTTCTTTTAGGATTAATCCCCCTCTTCACGTCACGTATGACAGGAGTGGGCATAGGCATGCCAATGTCAAGTTTCCCCTGAATAAATTCTACCCCCTTCGCTTTCCCCCCCCCCCTTTCGACCATCCCTACATCCATCCCTTCTTCTGAAATCGCATTCTCAGGGCAAAGACGGACACAGACGCCACAGCCGTGGCAAAGTTCAGGAAATATGAGTATTCTTCCTTTAATTACCGCTATTGCATGATAGACGCAACCCTCACTGCATTTCCCACAACCATCGCATATTTCCTCATCCACCCGAGGGACGGGAATGAAAACAGGCTTTCTTGAAGATATCTCAGGTCTAAGTAAGATATGAGCATCTGGCTCCTCTACATCACAGTCGAGGAATTGGACATTATCAATAGAGAGCGCAAGACTTGTTGCCACCAGCGTCTTTCCCGTACCTCCCTTGCCGGCAGCTACGGAGATTATCATCTATAATCCTTGCATGCCCCTCCCATAGGTACCACCTCTATGTCCTTAAGAACGCATCTGTTAGGGGGAACGAAGTTTATGCAGTTGCTATGTGTAGGGGCTGGCACTTGTGGTTGGATAGGCGTAGTCGTTTGCATCCAAGAAGTAAACTGCGGTATCTGTCCGGTTTGCATTAAATACTGTGCGGTAGGCGGCAATCCGGTTGCACTTCTTCCTATCCAGCCCGGAGAATATCCGAACCTCAGCCAGCATGGCAACACCGTCAAGTAATACATGTTTCTCCATCTATATCCTCTACCTCTACCATATCCAAAAGCCATTTTTTCATATCACCTCCTGAGCTCTTCTATCCTTTTTTTCACTTCGTTTTTCCCAATATCCACAATGGTAAAAGCTGGTGCTCTTCCGAAATGCTCGCTTACCAGATCATCCAATCCTCCATTACCTAACGTTGGAATGCATATCCTCATCGTTTCTCCTCCTGTTCTTTCACCTTTTTAATCTTGTAATCCTCCAGAGCCGCTCTTAACGTGTTCACTGCAAGGACAGGGCAATGAAGGCTCTCCTCTGGCAAACGACCCAAAATTGATAAAATGTCCTTATCCTCTACCTTGAATGCTTCTTCGATTGTCTTATCCTTCACCATTTCGGTAACTACGCTCCCACACGCAATTGAAGCACCACAACCATCTGTTATGAATTTACTATTCATGATTCTATCCCCCTCTACTTTTATGTGTATCTGCATAGTATCTCCACAAGGACCTGTTATTCTGGCAGCACCATCGGGATTTATCAACTCACCTGCGTTTTTTGGATTGTATGCCTCCTCAATTGTTTTTTCAGTATATATCTCACTCTCCTCCTTACTAATTGTCTCCTCTATACTCGCTACGAGTTCGTCTAAACCAGAAAATCCACCATCCTCTCTTATCAACCTTTTCCCTTCGCCCTTACCCATTTTAACCACTTCTAATCCATCAATGTAATTGCATTTCTCGGACATACTTCCACACAAGCACTACAATCGCATCCATTATAACTATAACACCTATCATAGTCTATTATTGCTTTTTCACTCACCATTTCAATTGCATTTGCCTCACATACCGCAGCGCATTCCCCACATCCAGTGCATAACTTCTGTTCAATGATAGGAATTGCTATTCTCATCTTTTACCTTTCACTCCGTTCCTCTATACAAAATTGGGTATGAATAAAAAAGAAATGGAAGAGATGATTTATTCATTTCCTTAGCTCTTCCAATCTCTTCTTTATCTGCTCCAACTGGTTGCCAAGTATCTTAGCCTGCGATTCGAGCTGTGAGATCTCCTGTTCCTTCGGCATTGCTGGCATGCCCATTGGTGTTATAGGCACTCCTGCTGGTACTTGTTGCTGCATCCATGAGACAAACTGTGGCATCAGCCCTGTTTGGGCGAGATACTGCGCTGCTGGCGGCAATCCGGTTGCACTTCTTCCTATCCAGCCCGGAGAATATCCGAACCTCAGCCAGCATGGCAACACCGTCAAGTAATACATGTTTCTCCATCTATATCCTCTACCTCTACCTCTACCATATCCAAAAGCCATTTTTTCATATCACCTCCTAAACAAACTTTTTAACAAAAAGTTTGATTACAGTCTTGTCATTTTGGACCCACATTTTGGGCAGACTTGCTCATAGCATGGCACCCCAGCTTGATGTGGCATTGTATGTCCGCAATTTGGGCATCGGCATTCTCCATCGGGACCTAAGCCGCTACCGCCCATTCTTCCTCGCCCTTGACCTCTTCCTCCACCTCTACCCATGCCACTCATTTTATATTATCCACCCCCCGTAGGGATAGCCATAATAAGGCACCGGGTATGTCCATGGGGCTATTGGTCCATACATTCCCGTCCACCACCATCTGGGCATCCACGGGAATCTCCGACAGAATGGATACGGGTTGCCCATGCCCATGCCCATGCCCATTTCCATACCTCTTCCGGGTCCAAAGCCTCTTCCAAATCCTATTCTTCCTCCTCTTCTGCGAGTTCTATCCTTTTCATAAAATATAGGATAAACTCGCAGTATTTATATTTGCCTAAAAACTAACTTGTTGAGACACTAGAGGTGTATCATGCAAAAAGTTGAGCCATTTGAGAAATATACCAAAGAATATGAAGACTGGTTTGAGAGAAACAAATTGGCCTACTTATCAGAGTTCCAAGCAATAAAAAGCCAATTGCCTGAAAACGGCTACGGTTTAGAAATTGGTGTAGGAAGCGGTCGATTTGCGGCACCTTTAGGTATTAAGCTGGGGGTTGAACCTTCAAAGAAGATGGGAGAAATCGCAAAATCGAGGGGAATTGAGGTCATAGAAGGTGTGGCTGAATATCTCCCCCTTGATGAAGTCCTGTTTGATTTTGCATTAATGGTTACCACAATTTGCTTTTTGGACGATGTAGAAACTGCATTTCGAGAAGCATATAGGGTGTTAAAATCTGATGGATGTTTAATAATTGGATTTATAGATAAGGATAGCCCGCTTGGAAAATTATATCAGCGTCATAAAGAAGATAGTTTATTTTACAGAGTAGCTACTTTCTATTCGGTCAACGAAGTCATCCTTCTCCTAAAGAAAGCGGGTTTTAAAATCTTCATCTTCACTCAAACAATTTCCCATAATTCAGCAGAAATAAGAAATGTTGAACCATTTAAGGAAGGTTATGGAGAAGCCTCATTCGTTGTGATTAAAGCAACGAAATGAAGAAATTGCTCGATTATTTTTTTTATGCAAAAAAAAAATTGCGGAGCTATTCCACAACATTCAAAGAGAAGCCCAGCCACGTGGCAGAATGTGTAAGCCTGCCACTTGAGACCACATCAACGCCCGTAGCTGCGAACTCCTTTATATTAGTCAGATTTATCCCACCCGACGCTTCTAAAATCAAGGCATCACGAATGCCCCTCTCAGCCATAAGATTCACACACTCTTTCACTTCTGCTGCCGGCATGTTATCAAGCATGATTATGTCCACATTCAATTCCGCAGCCCTGAGCGCATCTTCTATGCTTTCTACTTCTACTTCGATCTTCCGTGTAAAGCTCACCCTCTCCTTCGTCTTCTTTATCGCGTTCTCCAGTCCCATCAGCATTATATGGTTATCTTTTATTATTACCGCTTCGTATAACCCAAATCTGTGCGGGTCGCCACCCCCGATTACTATCGCTTTCTTCTCATATTTCCGGAAGCCCGGTGTCGTCTTCCGCGTACCCGCCACCGTAATCACGGCATTCGCGCGCCGCGCCTCATGTACAAACATACTTGTTAATGTTGCGATACCGCTCATCCTACCCATGAAATTAAGCACAAGACGCTCCACTTTCAATATCTTCGCACCAGCGCCACGCACAGTCAAAATAGTATCGTCTCGTTTTATTCTAGCCCCATCCGCAAATTCCGTGGTATATTTAACACCTATGTAGTCAAATATCTGCTTTGCCTCCTCTAAGCCTGCAAGGACTCCGTCTTCTCTCACCGTTATCTCCGCTTTGCACTCGATATATGGCACTATCTCCTCGTAATCCTCATGCCCTATATCTTCTTCAAGAAAACTTTCTATCTCCCTCAGCAGCATTTGCAAACTCCTTCCTCTTAAAAAGTAAATAATGTCTGATTTATCAAAAACCTTCTGTTACTCCAGGAGGTGCGGGAAAAGAAGCGAAGAAGGTGGAAGTTACCACATCTGCAGGCATGAAAGTAGTTATGGACGTGGAAAGTGCAGATGCTGAAGAGTGAGTGCCTTGCATGTGTTCGTGCCGGAAGGCGAGGCGATAACAATGCCTGCAAAGAGCTGCGAGATGTTAGCGCTTGATGCACATAACTATTTCGATATTGAATTTGCAAGCGTTGGTGAACTCGTGGAGCGGCTTAAGAGTACCGATTACGAGCGGTTGAAAGCGTTCTTCTATACGCTTGCAGAAGAGCTATCACGAAAAAAAAAACGATGCTGATGTCTATGTATTCGATAACAGCGGTGATACGTTAGCGGTGTTTTTAACCGGAGAGAAATGAGCCGGTAGTTTGCTAAATCGTAAAAATACAAGCGAGTAACTTCTTTTACCGTCATGGCTACACGTTATTTTAAAGTGGCGAGATGAAACAGAACGAATACGTAAAGCACTTCAGCGAACTCGTGGAGTTAGAACGGGCGGAACAGATGAGGTTGCATGAAGAGGAGATGCAGCGATTGAGTGGCCGGGAGCGAGAAGAGAAGGGTCGAGCATTTCTGAAGATGCACGGTAAATCACAGGGTTTGGGTCTGGGGGGAAAGTACTTAGTGAAGTTTAGGAAACGAACCGGAGCACTGCCAGAGAGCGAAATAGAAGTCGGTGACCTTGTGCTGGTGAGTAAACTGGGAACTGCACCGTGGAATGATGATAATCCGACAGGTACGGTAGCAGAGAAGACCTCGTACACCATCACTGTTGCTTTTGATGACGCACCACCGGGTTTTGTTTATCGTAAAGACCTCCGGATAGACCTATTTGTAAATGACGTCTCGTTTCAACGGATGCTGGAGGCATTAAACTCGTTTCAACGGCTACCGAAGTGGAGACGGGATAAATTACTCGGTGAAATAGCGCCGAAATTCGATAAGATAGAACGGCTGGATTTTTTTAATCCCGGCTTGAACCGGAGCCAGCAGGAAGCGGTACTGAGAAGTTTAGTAGCACGTGACTACTTTCTTATTCACGGACCTCCGGGAACCGGTAAGACGGTTACCTGCATAGAAGTGATAGCACAACTTGTTACGCGGGGTAGCCGTGTTTTAGCTGCTGCGGACTCCAATGTGGCGGTGGATAATCTGGTCGAGCGATTGGATACAATAGGTGTGAATGTGGTACGGATAGGGCATCCGGCACGTGTGATTCCATCTTTAAGAAGAAGAAGCCTCGATTATCTGGTTCAGGTAGAAGCAGAATATATAAATGCACAGAGGCTCAGAGAAAGTGCATATAAACTGAAAGAGCGCATGGGCGGGTTTACAAAGCCCGAAATGCGATGGCGACGTGGGTTGAGTGACGAAGCGATATTGGCACTTGCAACCGAAGGGAAAACAACGAGAGGGATCTCCCAGAAGAAGATAGAAGGCATGAAACGATGGATTGACTTGAAGCAGAGGATAGATAAGTTATTCGGTGATGCGCGACAACTGGAAGAGCGAGCAGTAAGGCGGATTATAGACGGTGCAGAAGTAATTTGTGCAACGAACAGTACGGTGGGCTCTGAGATTTTAAAACGTGATAAATTCGACTTCGCTGTGATTGACGAGGCAACTCAGTCCACAGAGCCGTCTTCTTTGATCTCCGTGCTCAAGACGAAGCGGTTTATTATGGCGGGCGACCACAAGCAATTACCACCCACGATATTGAATGAAGAGGCAGCGAGGGGCAACCTGAGCAAGAGCTTGTTTGAACGGCTTTTAGCGATTCACGGTGATAAAATATGCGTGATGCTTGACGTTCAGTATAGAATGAACGAGGAGATAGCGGATTTCCCGGCTAACGAGTTTTATGACGGTAAGCTGAAGGCAGAAGAAAGCGTGAAGCGACATGATATTTCAGATTTGGTGCAATCAATGCCCGTACCTGAGAAACGAGGCGGTATTTTAGAGTTGGTGCAGGCAAAAAAACCATTCCTCTTTATTGATACTGCGGACGGCGGCGCGATATTCGAGGATAAGACAAGAGTGGGGGCTACGTCTAAGGAGAACGAAGGCGAAGCGCAGTTGGTTAGGGATATTGCAGCATGGTTGTTGGACATGGGCATAAAACCCGCGGATATCGCTGTTATATCGCCGTATGACGCACAGGTGGCACTTATCAGACAGAAGCTCCGTGTAGATGAGCTGGAGATAAAGACGGTAGACGGGTTTCAGGGTAGGGAGAAGGAGGTGGTTATTGTATCGTTTGTGAGGAGTAATAAATCAAGGGAGATAGGGTTTCTAAGGGATTTAAGAAGGCTAAATGTTTCTATAACAAGAGCGAAGCGGAAGTTGATTTTAATAGGTGATTCTAAGACGCTGGAACGCGAAGCGTGTTATAAACGGCTTGTAGCGTTGGCGAAGAGGAGAGGTGCATATAGGAGGGTGTGAGCGGATAAGAAGCAATGCCTGTAAGATGCAGTAAAAGAAATTGCAATAATCATGCGATAATTTATCAGAAATACGCGGGGCTGCACTTATGCGAACCTCATTTCGTGGACGATGTAGAGCGAAAAGTGAAGAAAGAGATGCGGAAGCAGTTGATGGTAGAACAAGGAGATAAGATAGCAGTAGCATTAAGTGGTGGCAAAGACAGTTCTGCACTTCTGTACATCTTAAAAGCAGTATTTTGCAATCGCAACGACTTACAAATCTTTGCTATTGCCGTGGATGAGGGCATAAAAGGTTTTCGGGCGTTAACACTGAACAATGCCGTGAAAATCGCGGAAGAGTTGGAACTCGACCTCTTTACCTTCTCTTTCGCCCGTGAGTTCGGATACACACTGGATGAAATAGCATCGAAAGGGTTTGAGCAGGTACCCTGCACGTTCTGTGGCGTTCTTAGAAGGAGACTATTAGAGGAAAAAGCACGAGAGTTAGGCGCTACAAAGGTGGCTACTGCTCATAATCTGGACGATGAGGCTCAGACCATCTTGATTAACTACATAAGAGGCGATATAGCTAGATTGAAACGGCTACGAGGGCGTAGGGAAGAGTTTATACCGCGTATTAAACCGCTAAGAAACATACTGGAGAAGGAAGTCGCATTGTATGCCCTTGTCCAGGGAATACCAATAAGCACGATTCATTGTCCTTACGCGGAACGTTCCTTCAGATTCACGGTGAAGAAGATGCTGAATGAGTTTGAACAGCGGCATCCAGGCACGAAATATGCTTTGATGCGTGGTTATGAGCGGCTATTACGAATAATACCGCATGAGCAATCGTCAAAAGAGCTATTACACTGTTTACGGTGTGGCGAAGCATCCGCATCAGAATTATGCAAGACTTGCGAGATAATCGCGCGGCTGAACGAAGAATCGTAATTGCTCAATATCCAGGCTCCAGGCGTTCCAACGCTTTATCCAGTCAATCATCGGGAATTTTGCTGTAAACATAGTACAGCTCATCAATGACCTCCTCAGCAATCCTCCAATCTTGTAATTATCTCCTCTTCTGAAGTTTGTACCTCGAATAGGACAAAGAACTCGCTGGGAATCATAACTCTTTCTCAACGAACTTACGTTCCATAAAAGGGATATATTACCAATACAATTTCATCTCTACGTTAGAATCCTGAATAAGTTATTGCTTCCACTTTTCATCTTCTCCGCCACCGTTAATATCTTACTGATGTAAGTATTTAAATATAGATTTAAAATTAGACTCGAAGATGATTTTATGGCGCGGTTAAGAGAAGGCATGCGGGTGAGGCTAAAAAAGAAGAACGATACTGTCGTTTATGAAGGTATCGTAATGCCAGGCGTATCGGGTAATATCGTCGTAAAGCTCGATAGCGGCTATAATGTGGGTATAAGACCAGAGAATGCAGATATTGAGGTGATAGATAGTACAGAGCTATTAAAACCGGAAAAAAGGAAGGCGGAAGAGTTAAAGAGGTGGAAAGAGGATTTACCAAACCTCACTATTCTCTCCACAGGTGGCACAATAGCTTCTAGAGTAGATTACAGAACCGGTGCGGTCTCGCCCCAATTCTCTACTGAGGATATACTGGGAGCGATACCAGAGATAGGGGCAATCGCGAACATAAGTGGAAAAGTGATTTACAGCATACTAAGTGAGAACATGCGTGCTGAATACTGGAAGGAACTCGCAGCAGAGGTTTACAACGCGATAAAAGCAGGTGCCGGGGGTATAATTATAACACATGGTACGGACACGATGGGCTATACCGCAGCAGCGCTGTCATTTATGGTACAAACACCCGTGCCTATTGTGCTCGTGGGCTCACAACGCAGTTCGGACCGCCCTTCCAGCGATGCCACGATGAATGCCATATGTGCGACAACGGTGGCTTGCAGCGATCTTGCGGAAGTTGTGGTGGTGATGCACGGTAGCACTTCTGACGAGTTCTGTCTTGTTCATCGCGGCACGAAAGTGCGGAAGATGCACACATCTGCGAGGTACGCGTTTCAATCGGTAAATGACGTGCCGATAGGTAAAGTCTATTATGACACGAGCAATAAAGAGAGAATAAGGTTCGAGGCTCTTTCTTCGTATACGAAACGGGGCGATAAAGATCTAGAGCTTCACGATAATTTAGAGTCGCACTGCGGGCTCATAAAGTACTACCCCGGTGCTGATTCAGAGATATTAGACTTTTTCGTGGAGCACGGGCACCGGGGTATTGTATTAGAAGGCACAGGTCTGGGGCATGTATCTGCGGCGTGGATTCCGGGCGTGAAAAGAGCAACAAAAGCGGGTATACCTGTTGTAATGACTTCTCAATGTTTGTATGGCTCTGTATGCGACCGCGTTTATGATACAGGTCGTGATTTACTGCGTGCGGGAGTAATAGAGGGTGAGGACATGTTACCTGAGACGGCGTTGGTGAAGTTGATGTGGGTATTGGGTCAGACTACCGATATGGACGAAGTGCAAGAGATGATGCAGAAGAACATTGTGGGTGAAATAAGCGCGGGACGTATAATATAAAAAAGAGGAGAGAAAAAAAAGGGGGGGGGAGGAGATCAGACTCACTACCACCGACCTGAACAGATAGCATTACGCGGGAAGTGAGGATACCATGTGTGATCCTGAACTGGTGGTAGTGTGTATTGCGGGAAAACCGGGTAAGGACGGCTTCCAATTTGGAAGGGGCAAATTGAGGTCAGGTTCTCGGTCCAGTGTTTAAAATGCGGCGTGGTACTCGTACAATTACCTCTCACATCGCATGCGGTAACATAAATGGTTAATGTTTCTCCCGCAGGCTGACCCGGTATGGTTGCATTCCAGTAGCCATCAAGAGTTGTCCCACTGGCGCGATTCATTGAAACAGTCGTCATATCGTTGGAGCGGTTAATATAAGTAAGATTTACCGAAGCCACACCGAGGGCATCAGTAACATGAGCTGTTATCTCCACGCTTTCGTTCTCCACCGGGCTGTCCCTTGACTGTACAACACTAACAATAGTAGGTGCCACTACATATGCCCTTACATCTGTCGTTGTCGCGTTGCTAATCATACCCCCTCTTGAATTACCCGTAACATTGACATGGTTGGTCAACGTACCGCTACCAGTGACGTTTATACGTGTCACAAGATAGACCGTCTTTGAACTCGAAGCTGCTAAGGTGCTTAAGGTCCAGTTAACCCACTGGTTGTTATGGACACCACCGTCGGTGGCACTGACGAAAACCATGTCCTGAGGTAAACTATCATTGATATAGACAGGACTTAGAGCGACTTCTTTTAGATTAGACACCGTAATGGTGAAGGTGACCTCAGTGCCATTGACTCCTTCGGTTGGCGAAGCGGTCTTCTTCACTACTAAACCATCCAGAGCTGTTATATAGACTGTACAGGTACCGTAATCTCTTACTACCAGTCCGCTATTTTCTGCGGTAGCATCAACCGTGGCGTTGTTTAAGAGCGAGGGTGCATCCGATTCGGTAACCACATAGGTTAACGTACCTTTTGTTGATTCGTTCGGCACTAAAGACGTTTTCCCCAGCGTTATCGAGCCATACGGGTCGTCAGTAACATGGATATTTGTCAGGTTGACATCACCGGTGTTTATGACGGTAAAGCAGTACGTTACCGTATCGCCAATGTACGCAGTTAATGGGTCGGAACCGGGACACAAGCCATCCAGAGACGCGGTCTTTATAATAGCTATTAACGGACTGAAAATCTTTGAACTCTTCGTTACGGTAGCACTGAATACCTCGCCTCTTACATTGACACCCTCAACCTTAAGCGTATTTTTTACCGTTTTATCTGGTTCTACATCAGCAGCCTGCACCACATACGACCTCTGGTAAGTCGCATTAACACCGGGCTCCAATAATAGGTTACTGTTCAATATCTCTTCTTTGCCATCAGGATAGAGATCCGTGACATTCAAGGTACAATTAACGGTATCCGGGTTCGTCACACGCAAGGTGTATTTAATAGTATCGCCGATACCATATGTATCTGTATCCCTGTCAGTGGTCTTACTCAACCCAATACTATATGCACTCGCCGGTGCAACTAACGCCACAAACGCCATCGCCACAAAAAGGTACGAACTCAGTTTTATCTTTGGTCTCTTCACTTTCCGAACATCTACATTCTTCGATTCTGCAAGCATTTTTTTTAAATAATCCCTCCTATTTTACACATGTTTTATACACAGGTTAGGCACATATTTAAAACCCTGTGGCAGTATAAAAATCTTTTAGCTACGTTTCCGGTGGAGCACGCGTCAAAACAACCGTTTCCTGTGGAGATTGGTACCTTCATTCTATTCTTTATTAGAGGGGATAGATATATACTATACTAACAGACATCATAGGTGTAGGAGGCGAAACGAGAAAAATGGGCTATGAATGGATAATAGGGATAGTAATTGTGGCTGTGATTATATTGGCATCTTCGATAAAGGTAGTGAAGGAATACGAGCGGGGTGTAATCTTCAGACTTGGGCGACTGGTAGGTGCGCGGGGACCCGGACTGTTTCTGGTCATCCCGATATTTGAGAGTATGGTAAAGATAGACCTCCGGGTACTGGTCTTCGACGTGCCGCCACAGGAAGTCATCACCAGGGATAACGTCACGACACGGGTGAATGCTGTGGTTTACTACCGCGTGATTGACCCGGAGAAGGCGGTAACTGAGGTGCAGAACTACCACTATGCCACCTCTCAGATTGCATTGACCACGATAAGAGGCGTGATAGGGCAGGCGGAGCTGGACGAATTGCTCTCGGAGAGGGATAAATTGAATCACAAATTGCAGCAGATAATAGACGAAGCGACGGACCCGTGGGGGATAAAGGTGTCGTCGGTGGAGATAAAGGATGTGGAACTGCCAAAAGAGATGCAGCGTGCAATGGCGGCGCAAGCAGAAGCAGAAAGGGATAGAAGAGCGCGAATCATCACAGCAGATGCCGAGTTCCAGGCGGCGAAGAAGATTGCAGAAGCAGCGAGCGTCCTCGAGCAAGAGAAAGGTGGGATGTTCATCAGGACATTGCAGACGATAAAAGAGGCAACGGCGGAGAAGGCTACTACTGTCATCATTCCGTTCCCAATAGAAATGCTTGAAGCTTTTGGATACCGGACCGAAAGGGGGACTAAAGCAAAAGAAGTCAGGACAGAGCCTTCAGAATGAGTGTTTACAAACCATTTGCAGACGAAAAGCACCTTTTCTTTTTCTTTTCCTTTTTCCTTATTCAACCCTTGCTAAGAGAAGATTTTTATAACGTTTCATGGGTAAGCAATTTTTAGAGATAACCGATAAGGAACGAGTAGTGGGTAAGGTCGCAGCACTGAGTGCGAAACTGGCGAAGAGAATTGCCGCAGAGACCGACAGTGTGAGGATAGATGGTGGCGAGGCATCAGGTAGGGTTGTTTCCAGAGATATGTTCTCCCTCCTCGATATCCCGCCCTTCGACCGGGCAACTATGGATGGCTATGCCGTTGTAGCTTCCAATACGTTTTACTCCTCAGAGGATAATCCTGTCACTTTAACGGTAAAGTGCACTATCCAGGCGGGTGAATTCCCTTCACAAGGTATAGATATAGGGCAGGGAAGTTGTACAGGCATATCTACCGGTGCACCGTTACCAAAAGGTGCAGACGCTGTGGTTAAAGTAGAAGATACATTAGAGGCTGTACAAGGAGCGGAAAGAAGAGTGACGATTTACAAACCTGTCGCACCCGGAGAAAATATCATGCCCGCGGGCTCGGACATAAAGAGAGGAGAGCGGATAGTAAAGAAGGGGACCATATTGACGCCATGCGATACCGGCGTTCTTGCTGCTTGTGGTATGACCGAAGTGTTTGTACGTAAAAAGCCGTTAGTGGCTGTTATATCCACGGGCAACGAAATAGTAACGCCGGGCAAAGACCTCGTACCCGGTAAGATATACGATGTTAATACACAGACATTGTGTGATTCCATCAGGGATAATAGCTGCGTTCCGGTATCTCATGGAATTACGCGGGACGACATTGGTGAGATAACGGGTAAGATAAGGGAATCGCTTAACGAAGGTGCGGATGTTATAATCATCTCCGGCGGCACTTCTGCCGGTGTGGGTGATGTACTGCCCAAAGCGATAGAAGCACTTGGGATGATTATCGTGCATGGTGTGGACATAAAACCGGGTAAACCGTTCGTACTTGGGTTGTGCCGTGAGAGGTCAGTACCGGTGTTCGGATTGCCGGGTAATCCCACTTCTGCTTTGATTACGTTCAATCTATTCGTGGCACCGTTGCTGCGTACGATCTCCGGGATGGCGTTGCTGAAAGGAGGAGAAGGAGAAGGAGAAAAGACACCGCGAAGAAGAGCGAAGGCAGCAGTTAGAATCTTCTCCGAAGCCGGGCGGAATGAATACGTGCTTGTAAAGCTCGTGCGGGAAGAAGGAAACAGCGTGGTGTACCCGATTCTTACGGGCTCTGGTGCAATCACGACCTTATCAAAAGCAGATGGGTATGTATTCCTGGCGAAGGGGAAGGAGATATTAGAAGAAGGGGAAGAGGTGGAGATAGCCCTGTTGTCTAAACCCAAACCTTTTTTTTTTTAGAAAAAGGAAAAACACTTTAGCTTTATCTTCTCCTACTATCTATCGCTCTCCGCCCCAGTAGCGTTCACCATGAGTCTCGGGATTTGGCAATTCATTTATAGCCAGAGGCAACCAACTATTTATATTATCAACTTTTGTATTATTATTATAGTAATAGTAATCATAGAGTAAAGTACCCGCCTTATCTCAGTTTGGAAGAGTGCGCGGCTGTAGTGTGAATTTTTTACCACCTCCCAAGGTAATATACCGCGCGCGCGGACACCGTGATGTCCCCGGTTCAAATCCGGGAGGCGGGATTTTATTATCCCTTATTTTTTGTCTAATAACCTGCCGTATTCTCCATCTATTGATACTATTTTATAGCGTGGTTAGAAACCACGCTGCTTATGTAACTTGACTTTGTCAGATTAACTTTGTATTATAAAAACCTTTCCAAGATATAACATTAATGAGCCGATGTATTGCACTCTGTACCCCCAAAGCCAAACGAAATAATGACGGCTACTAAAATGACCTTCAGATAATTAATATTTACCACATCGAGAAG
>JBAQFZ010000017.1:0-4298 GCA_049287525.1 Halobacteriota archaeon
GTTGAATGCATGGGGCTGAAACTGGATATGCTCACTTTGTACAACATTTACCTTGGCCAAGGATGCGATCCAAATGTCAAACGAGAGAGGTTGATGGAACGATGGGTTGCTTAACCGAACACGCATGAATCGCTCCTGTCACCGTAAACCCACTTATATTCACATAATCCGCAGTCGCCTCAAAGACATGGTCAGAAGAATTTGCCGCCTGAACAATTGTATCTTCAGGGTTTCCAGAAGTTGATTTAATCGTTAAAGATTTGGTAACATCCACATTCTCGGTGTAAGTCCCAGCATCCACGGTAATCGTATGTCCATCTTTTGTATCGGGGTCGTCTATTGCAGCTTGAATCGTTGAGAAGTTCTTGCCTGTATTGAGGTTGTGGACTTTTAGTTCTGTTGGTTTTTCTCCTTTTACCTTCACCAGCCATAAATCCTCCCGACCAGCGCCGTACGATTTTGTTATTCCAGCAATGATGTAGCCACCGTCCGCGGTCTGCTGCACTGACATTGCATAATCCGAATAAGAACCGCCGAAGGTCTTGTCCCAGTCTTTGTTTCCGTTCGCGTCCGTCTTCACCAGCCAGAAATCATATTCACCAGCACCGTACGACTTCGTGTATCCAGCGATGATGTAGCCACCGTCTGCGGTCTGCTGGACAGACTGTGCCACATCACAGTAAGTACCACCACAAGTCCTATTCCATTCCTCTTCAGGCGCTGCTTTTGCAGAAGCTCCTTCTGCTACGGCATTTCCAACCAATAAAAGCAATCCTGCGCCTACTAACATCGCCACCAACCCCACGAATGCCAATTTATTTTTCATGATAGGCATACTACCTCCTCCACTCACCTCCGCTGATTTTATCGTGTTAGCGTCTCCTATACCTTCATAAGCCGCAGTCTATTATTCTATTGTTTCTTTATTAATCCTTTTTAACCAGACTATTTCATTAAAATCCTTGTCAAAGCTGACTATATATTTTGTCCTCATCTCCTTGGATACCAGAGCAATAAGTGCATCGTGAAAATTAAGTTTCCCCTTATGCTCTCCCACGAGATTCAGAATCGCTTTATAGAGTTCAGGGACACGTGGATAGACCCATGTTATGGATCCCTCGGGAATCTTCTTCTTTATCTTCCTTAAAACTCCATCAAATTCATTTGTTCTTCCCTTTTCTTCAAAACGTCTGCCGACTACTGATATTACCTCGTTCAGCACACAATCTAAATAAACAGCCTTCGTCTCTTTTATTCTTAACGCATTCAATAGCGTCACCGCTTTGGAATGCCATACATCCCGCTCATCTACTAATGCTACCAAGAAGTTGGCATCAAATATCATCTCATTCATCGTAGATCCTCTCTGAATCTATTAAGGCGTCACCACCCACCGACATTATCCCCTTGAGCTTTAAAACTTCTTCAATTGATACAAATTTAGGTTTTAGTACCCCACGTTCTTTTCCTACTTCTCTCATGATTTCCTCACGTTCTTCCGAAGGTAGTTGAGATAGAATCCGCACAATTTCTCCTCTTCGTAAACCCGAAGTTGCTTTTGCCATCTATATCTTCCCTCCTAACTTTGCTTTAATTATTATTTTGTTACCTTTGTTACTTTTAAAATATCGCTTTAAACTGAGATTGCTGCTGGAAACCTATCGCGAATTATAGTATCCATGACCTTTCGGCAGACTTTGTGATGTGGATCCGTTGGAAGAAAAGCACCTATAAAGACAGAAGAGTCAATATACTTCATCTTTTACCGCTCCCTTTCCTTCAGAAAATCCTCCACCGTAAGCGAAATACCTTTCTTCTTTAAAATTTCCATCGTTTCTTTCGCTAATTCATCTAAAGTATCGAAGATTTGCTCATCTTTTTCCACCTTGCCGGTTCTTCTCAATTCTCCCATTATGTCTAACAACTCTCTTGTTTCTGGAAGCGATATTTTTAATTTCCACAAACCTGCAAGATTAATCGGCTGCGTCCTTATCACGGTCTGAGCCATCTTTTCTCCTCCTTACTTTTCTCTATTTCATACATACAACACTATACTGTCATAGCATATAAATAGATAATCATCAGTCCTATCCTCAGACCGGATGGTCAATCGCTTGTTCACATCCACGTTCTCGCTGTAAGTTCCCTCCCTCACTATTATGGTATCACCAGCCGATGCGTTATCAACAGATCATTGAATCTTCGCGTAATTATCAGGAACGTAAATTGTTGCTGCGGATGCGTATCCAACGCTCACAAATACTATTACTGCGAATAAAACTGCAAATATCAATACCTTCTCAATTTTTATCCTTTCGCTTTTCATTTCCTCTATTTCTTACTTTTTATTTCCTCATCAATTCTGGATAGTTCTCCTCCCCCATTTCAAGTCCTCTCAAAATTCTTCCGGTTCTACTTCTACTTTTTATCACCTCCTTTATTCTCATTCCATCCTTATCGCAGGTATCCAGTCATTGTATTTCTTCCCATTGGCATCTATAAACTCTGTGCAAATAATTTCTCCGTCTGGAACTATTAAAGTCCTATTGTGATGAATTTGTGGATAAGAGCCTGTTATGATGGTATAGTTGTATGTTTTGTTCGCTACAAGCGTGAAGGTTTTATTGAAAGAGATATTGTGCCAGTCGCCTACGTAGCCGTTCCAGGTTGCGTTTGTGTCTAACGTGGAGTTCCATATTCTCGCATATTCGGTGTCGCCGCCTGTTCCGGAGCATGGATAAGTGAACATTTTGTTGACAGTGATGTTATATGCGGGTTTGATTGTGCCGTTATGAGTGCCCATTATGCTTGGGTATTGATTGGCTGGTGAGCCGGTGTCGAAATAAATTATTGACTCAAAAGCATAAGGTTCGGTTGGAATTTCACTCACAGAAACATTTTCCGCTAAAACGGTGGTGGTGTATTCTGTGGAGACCACAAGCGTGTATGCATCTGTAAGATTAGCATCAGGCTCTGGCGTCACCTTTATCGAATACGTACCTTGCTTTCGATTGTCAATAGCAACAAATTCATATCCTGGATTTCCTTCCTCATCCAAAGGTATCTCAAAATAACTTGCTGATGGAATTTCACTGATATTTTTAGTGACGACAAGACCATCTGGGTCCTCAACAATCAAATTAACCGGACAATGAGCCGAAATAATGAGACTTTTCGCTTTTTTGCTCCTATCTTCATATTCCACAAATCGCAATGGGTTCAGTGCTTTCGTATCCTTATAGGTTATTTTTCCCGACATTATGTCTTCTGGATTGCCGCCTTGTCTCACTTCAAAGTGCAAATGAGGGGGAAACCTCCATTTCCATAAGCCATCCCCGGTATTTGAAACTTTGCCAATGACTGTTTTGCCTCCTCCTACCTTCGTTCCTGGCTGAATTTCTTCGGGTATGTCCTTCAAATGCAAATATCTGGTTGAAATATTCTTCTCCACTTTTCCGTTTAAAGCGGTGACTTCATCATGCCATATCCATACCCACAACCCTGCACCACTTGTAATGCTTCGATGAACACGGACTACTACACCATCTGCGGCAGCAACAACCTCTTTCCCATCAATACCTGAATCAATATCAATCCCCTCGTGACCTTTATACCCGACATCTTCATCGAAATCGAACCGCTGCACTAACCATCCTTCAACTGGTCGCACCATCTTCTTTTCAGTTGGTGTGATATAATTCTCAAAAGACTCTACCAGCGGATGGTAATCCTGATCAGAATTTATGGGGCGAGGATTATCCCAAATACCATCGTTATCGGCGTCAGTATCGGTGTAATCATCCCAGTAGTTGCCGAGATAGTTTGTATGGCTTTTGCCATTATAGGTGTATGTTATCTTTGATGTGGAGTTCCAGATGTTAGTTGAATCGTAAGAATAAACGTTATCGCTGTTGTCTATGAAGTCGTTAAGGTAAAAGATATTGTTATTGGAAAAATACGCAGGATAGATTCCATAATTGCTATTTGAGTTGATTACGTTGTTAGCTAGTATATTGTTGTTAGAAGATGATTCGAAATGTATTCCCCCTCCATTATTTGAGCAGGTGTTGTTTTTGATGGTGTTGCGGTTGCAGAAATTGTAGAGACAAATCCCACCTCCATTATTTGAACAATTATTACCCACTATGGTATTGTTGTCGCTGTAAGTCCAAAGAGGCTGTCCCACAAAAATCACAGCCATAACGGCAAAAAAAATACACCCACCCACCAACAAAATCAAAAATCCAAAGTACGAGAACCTCTCGAGAAGTTCAACGAATAACCCTAAAGAGCAGCCA
>JBAQFZ010000018.1:0-28125 GCA_049287525.1 Halobacteriota archaeon
GATTCGTATAGGCGATGTATGGAGGAATATGAGGGGCAAAAAGAGGATGATAGAATTAGAAGAAGGGCCAATCACGACGTAGAATCTGTGTTGGAAGAGATTGAAAGAATGAATAGGGAGGTCTCTATGGAGAGTGAAGTGTGAAACTATGGATCTGGTGCCTTTGTTCCACCAGCAATTTTTATCGAATCTTCAAATATCACATCTCTATGTTGGGGTGCAGCATTCTTTTCATTATAGACATCCCAGCCAAGAGCCTTAAAGAATTTATTCAAAAAATCGTGCTTTAATTGTTCCTCTTTATACGTTGAACTTTTATATGCCCTTAGATTTGTTTCAAATTGTTCCACTAAATCCCTAATTATCTCGGGTGCATTTGTCATCGTTTAGTCCCCCAATACATTTAAAAAACTCCACAAATTCCCTACATCTAATTCGTAATTCCACGCTACATCTGAGAGTTTCTTGAGAATGAAGATGAATACCGGAACAAGAATAAACTATTTCCTCAATTGTTTCTTCTATCAGAGCCCCTTTCTCTTCTCCAACGCTTCTCACGAAAAGAACTATCACCAACCAGAAACTTCTTCCACTTATCCATCCGGAGCGAATATTCTGATTCTTCCTTTTAAAACGCTATCTCGCTCCCCCACCACCTCCGCCAAATCCTCCCCCTCCTCCGAATCCACCTCCTCCTCCATCGAACCCGCCTACACTACCATAGTCACCAGTCATTGTTATCGGTGGGGAAGTCATGCCGTACGAATGTCTGAAATATATTGGCATGTCATCCACCAGATGGACTTCAGGAACATTTATCTGGAGTTTCTCCATCGCTTTTGCAACCTTATCGCCAATACCAAGTGCAGTTCCGTAGACGAGCCACTCCTGCCATATCTTTATATCTTCAGGCGAATACTTCTGGATTGAGGCGAAATCTGAGAGGAAAGTTCTGAACGCGTCCCACTCAAGTTTGTCCTTATAATAATTCTCCTTCCATCTACCGAAAAGCACTGATGAAGTGAAGATAGGAGGGATGGACTGTAAAAATAGAACAAAGGAAGCGGAGAGTCCGAAAGCCAGTTGTGGATACATATTTCTAAGATTCAAAAACAAATAGAACATTCCAACCATTATCAGGAGAGATAACACAATTAATATCGCAGCATATTTCCTTCCGCTCATCACAAATTCCATTGCAACTTCTTTATCTGCAACTTTCATCAACCCCTTCATCTTGTCCCGAATATCACTGAGGCTGGAACTTGCATGCTCGCTACCGCTCGCTTCTTCCCTCAGTATTTCGATACGTTTTTCAAACCCATTGGTGTCAAACACGTTATTTACTGCGTAATCTTCCAGAAACTTCAACACCTTTCTCTCGTATTCATCCTCAGCCGCATCATGCCCTTTCAGTAGTTTTATCCTCAACCCCCCATCCGCTTCGGTTTCTATCTTCACTATCTCTCGCCTGTGGAGATCAAGAAGCGTTGCGTAAAATCCATTCTCATCAAAATCAAAAGGATCTTTTCTGAAAACGAGGTTCACGAGCCAGGGCTTCCTTCTTTTCGGCACATAACTCAAGAACTTCGGCACTATGTAAAATTTCTCTTTGCCATATTTATAATAAATCAACGCGAGCATCACCGAAAAAAGGAATACCATCGCTATTAATGCATAACTCAATACGGAGAAGAAGTTGTAAGTCGTGGAGTAATGCGAGGTTGCTGAATTTGTTTTCTCTCCGACATCTGGAACTGCTCGTGAAAATCCATCCATAACTTCTGAAATTCCGGGCTTTAGAAGCAGTTCTATCTCCAAAAGTGTATCCTTCGGGCTCTCGCCCATTACAAGCCATGTATCTCCCTCCTTTTGGGCATCCATTAGAGGATGCGTGAAAAGTTGGACAACGAAGCCGTTTGGGTCATGGATAGCTATTGTGAGATGCTCGTAAGGCAGATGCTCATCGGCGAGTTTTACATTCACATGGCAATATTCAGCATCACATTCCAAAGATGGATGCAAGCTGAAAACGTATTCAATTTTGTACTCCCCAGCCTCAAATTTTTCAGGCTTGTAACATCCCGCTTCATTCCTCAATGCTAAGGAGCGAATGTCATCAGTATAGGAATAGGAAGTTTGAGTTGTTGAAAGTAGTTTTACATCACCTTTCCAGTCCTTTGTATAAGGTATTGTTCCGGGAGGTGCTGAGATGCTTACAGGCTCTACATTCGGTGTACCAAGCTTTTCCCACGAAACAGGTACTTTCCAAATCCGATATAGCATCCGGTACTTGCCTGTTTCTTTGATTTCGTAAATGAAAGTTTCTTCAAGTGTACCATTGGGATACAAATCAGCTTTATAACTTTCAACATAAACATCTCCATAGCGTGTAAGGCCAGAAATGCCCCGAGTTAGAAGCAGTCCAGCAAAGCCAATCAAAATCACTACAAGTATCAGAATAGCAATCTGCCTCTCCTCACTCAACTCCAACTCACCTCTGGTCTTTTCAGTTCTTCTTCCCAGAAATCGAGATAATCCCTCTTCCACATTCCAATCGAACGTCCCACATATTTTGAAGGAATCGTATCAAGCATCGTATTATATTCCTGGATTATATTATTATAGGTATATCTGTGCCTTGCTATCTCGTCTTCTATATCTTTTACTGCGTTCATAGTCACCATTACGGTCTCAGAGGTCTTTAATTCCGGATAATTTTCTGCAACCGCTATTATATCACCGAAAATTCCCCTGCTCTCCCCATCTATTCGCCTTAGTTCGTCAGGACTGGCTCCCCCAATATTTGCTCGCATACTTGTGATTTTCTCAAGCGTATCGCGCTCGAACCTTGCATAACTTTTGACTGAATCAACGAGTTGTTCAATCATGTCAAGCCGCTTCTTCATCGCAACCCTAACCTGCCCAAGCGTTGCTTCTCCCGCGTTCCTCAAACTCTGGAGCCGATTGTAAATTGAGAAGAGATAAAAGATTAGGACGAGCATCAGCACCAGCAGGATAAGAAGCAATACCACCATAAAAGCATCCATGCTTTCAGGTAAAATGTTTGCCTATTTAAATCTTTGGCTCACTCACGACTTACATCCTTACTCTTTTATACGCCTTTATTACCTCACCGGCAACGTTGTTCCAATTATACTTCCCGTTAACTAATTTATTGCCCTTTTCGCCCATAAATTTCGCCTTTTCTGGATTATCTATCACATACTTAATGCACCATGCGATAGAATCAGACGAGATATAAGCTTTTATGCCGGTAGCGTAGTTTGAAATCAGGTGAACCGCATCAGTGCCGACTACGGGTTTGCAAGCATCCCAGGCTTCAAGAACCACGATACAAAACGGCTCGTTACGGCTTGGTACGCATACCACATCACAGGCATTCATCCAATCAGTTGCTACGTCATCGGGTGCATAACCGATAAACCGGCACGAATCATAAACGCCTAATTGCGATGCGCGATGCTCGCAGTAATGCCTCATCTCCTTCTCTCCAATGAATACAAACTTGACATCCCATCTGTTCTGCAATACTTTCGGTACCGCCTCGACCAGCAAATCCGGTCCTTTTTGATGACTCATGCGTCCAATAAACAATACTACTGGTGCTAAAGGGTGTATGCCGTGTTGCATCTTTATCGTACCGGGGTCAACTTCTCTTTTTATTTTACCTGCACGAATTCCATTGGGAATCAAATTTAGTTTATAGTCGGGGATTTTATAAAGAAATTGTATCTCGTTCTTTAAATTCTCTGATGTGACGATTACCTCTGCCGATTCATATCCTCCAAGCCATTCTCGATGCGAGATCTCATGAAATTCCCACCAGTTCCCGAAGATATTACCATTCCTTCCCCATTCGGTGCTGTGATATGTAAGCACATAACCCAATCCATAGTATTTCTTGATATTGTTCAGAGCTACTACCGGATGCCAATCATGTCCATGAATTACATCAAATTTACCAAAGAGTTTCTGCACTGCATCGAATCGGTCCACCATCGCATCACACATACGGTCCATTTGCATAACTACGCCACCCGATTGGTCATGCCGGCATCGCTGGTAATGCACGCCGTTAATCGCATCGTATTCGCTTTTATCTCCAATTCGCGTGAAAATGTGCACTTCGTGTCCTTTGGCTGCCAATGTCTCCGCAAGCTCAGAAACATGAGGCGAGATTCCCCCTACCTTCACAGAATAGAGACTTTCCCATGAGAACATTCCTATTCTCAGCGTTTCCATTTTTTTAAAAGACAAGACGCACCTTTTACTATCCCTACCCTTATCCCCTTTTGAATGCAAAGAGGGAGAAGAGGGAGAAAGGCATAACCTATAAATAGTAGGGAGTAGTGCTATTAAAGGGGATGGGAAATAATCAACCCGAGATAGAGATAGAGAGAGAGAGAGATAGAGATGACAATGGACGATGTATTGCTGGTGGAAGTATCAAATGAAGTGTGCAATAAGGTAGGAGGAATATACGGCGTAATTGCTTCAAAGGCGGACTTGATGAGGGAGAAATTCCCCTTCTACTTAACTGTTGGACTTTACAACCCTTCGACATCACCGCACGATTTCTTGCAGCAGATACCGCCGATTGAGATAGAGAACGTGTTCAGAACGCTTTTAAATGATGGTATTCGGGCTTATTATGGAAGTTGGAAAGAAGGAGGAAGCACACCCTGCATTCTGTTAGATATACATG
Source organism: Halobacteriota archaeon (assembly GCA_049287525.1). GTDB lineage: Archaea > Halobacteriota > Syntropharchaeia > Alkanophagales > Methanospirareceae > QENJ01. Next base: position 4,730 of record JBAQFZ010000018.1, read on the forward strand.
AGTATATGAACCGTATGGCATCGGATGAAAGATATAACAAAACTATTTTGGGTGTGTCTTCAAATGCTCAGGATGGCATACACACGATATATGATGTTATAAAGAGAAGGAACTGGGAGCGTTTCAGGATTGATAGCTATACTACTGATTATTTTTACAATGAAGCGATTACATGGTCTGAAGCGGCTGGCTATCTGATAGAGCTGTTATTGAAAACGCCGATGTATGCGGCTAAAAAAGTGGTGGTCATCGTGCATGAGTGGCTATCCGCGGGTGTCATATTCAGAAAAAAGGTATTTGACCTGCCCTACCGCACTATTTTCGTTACACATGCAACATCGCATGGAAGAGCAGATAGCGCGGCGTGCGTTAATGTTGCAATGAAGGTTCGAGAGGGATTGGCAAAAGGTCTCCGGGAAACGGACTTAAGCGCTTACGAAAGGGGTGTGCAGGCAACTCATTTTACGGAAATTGTAGCGGCAGAAAATAGCGACCTCTTCGCCGCAGTATCTCAATCAGTTGCACAGGAAGCTGCATACTATCTCGGCAAAGCGCCTGATATTATTCTAACAAACGGTATAAAGATGCCCGGGGAAAGGGACTTCAGGGATATTCGGAGAATACACTCAGTGCATAAGGAGAGGATACGGGAATTTATGCAGGTGGTTCTTTCGCCATACTATCGTGTAGATGTGGAAGAGAGTTTGATTGTGATGACATCCGGGAGATACGAGTTTGTGAACAAGGGATTTGACCTTTATATTAAGGCGTTAGCAAAGATGAATGAAGAACTTCGAGGCATTGATAATGCCAAACCGATATATGCGTTTATGCTGGTGCCCTCACGGACAAGAGGGCTGAATGAAAATGTGTTGAAGGCGGCGACAGAGTATCGCAGGCTGAGAAGCATACTCGAACCAGTTTCCGCGTATATCTGTGAAATGCTGACACAGGCAATCGTACAGAACGACAGGTCCATCTATGATAAAAGCATAAAAGAGCTGTTAAGCAAGGATGTAACGATCGAGGAAATTTTGATGGATGCTTTTGAGATCCCAGAAGCGTTAACGAGGAATAAAATCCCACCAATTGCAACGCATGATTACGATTATGAGAGAGACCCGATACGGGACCTATGCTGGCAGTTAGAGCTGAGAAATAGGGAAGAAGATGTCGTGAAAGTGATGATTATACCATCCTATCTCAGTGCGAACAGACAGCCAATGTATTTGAGCTATATAGACTTTGTGAATGGATGTGATGTTGGCATATTTCCGAGCAGATACGAACCGTTTGGGCTAACACCAGTTGAAGCTGCGGCAAATGGTTGCATCGCAATCACAAGTGACCTTTCGGGATTGGGCGAGGAACTAAAAGCTATGGGTAAAGGTGATAAGAAGGACGGGATTTACGCGTTGCCGCTTATGGATAAGAGTGATGACGAAATTATTGATGCTTTGAAAGAATTCTTGATGCTCCTGATAGAAATGCCGTATGATGAACTTCTTGCATTGAAAAGGAAGGCATATCAGTTAGCAGCGAGTTTCTCATGGGAAGAGAAGATCGGAAACTATGTCGCTGCGGTTGAAAAGGTGATTTACCGTTAGTGGAGTTTAACTTTTATAGTCATTCCGCAAACAAATCGCAAAGAAACGCGGAGTCGTGGGAATGATAGAAAGAAACAAACTTTAAATATACCAAATTCATATATTAAATTGCACGCATTTATTACGTACGCATCCATGCGTTTAGGTGGTTTTTTTTCTTAAGATGAACCGTAAAGAGGTGAAGGAACATGAAGAAGCTGTATTTACTTTGCATATCTTTGATGCCATTAATGATTTGCTCTGGCATGATATACTCCATTTTTTCAATATACCTTTGGGAATTAGGCATATCCATAACACAAATTGGCATTGTATACACTGCGAGTTCAATATCCGGGATTATTTTCGCTCCTATTTTCGGGAAATTATCGGATAGAGTGGGAAGGAAGCCAATTATCATCCTTTCCATAGCTTCTTTCTCCTTAGTATTCCTCTTGTATTCTCTCTCCAGATCCTTTTTGCACATACTCCCGATTCAGATACTGGAAGGTGGAATGTGGGCAGCATTTGGAGCTGTCACGCCCGCATTTATTGCTGATATCGCAAAGGAACGGGAAAGAGGGGAATACATGGGTATATACAACCAGGCATGGTATACCGGCTGGGCAATAGGTCCTTTCCTGGGAGGGGTTTTGGCTGGCTCCATTGGCTTCCGGCTTTCTTTTATTATTTGTTCAATTGTGCTCCTGATAGGGCTATTTTTCGTGATGATCTTTGTAAGAGAAGATTAACAAGAAGATAAATATTGGTCTATTCTCTATTTTATTATAGTGATACTGAGGACCTCTGCAGGAAATTACTCGCCTTTTGTGAGGATGAAAGGATAGCAAAGAGCGTGTTTATGATAATGGGTTATTTCATTCATCTCCTTTATACCTCCTTTCTATTAATTAGCAAACCAGAAGTTTAAATATACCTGAATGTATATAGAATAGAGGTGATATGAAATAAATGGCACAATTAGGTGGAACACCGGTATTGATCTTAAGGGAAGGCAGTGAGCGAACAAGAGGAAAGGATGCGCAGAGCAGGAACATCCTTGCAGCAAAGACCATTGCTGCCGCTGTCAAGTCTACGCTTGGACCAAAGGGAATGGATAAGATGCTGGTTGATTCTATGGGCGACGTTGTTATAACAAACGATGGAGCAACGATATTAAGGGAGATGGATATAGAGCATCCAGCAGCGAAGATGATGGTGGAGATCGCGAAGACGCAGGACGAAGAGGTTGGAGATGGGACAACGACTGCAGTGGTCATTGCAGGTGAGTTGCTGAAGAAAGCGGAGGACCTGTTGGAACAAGAGGTGCACCCAACATTGATTGTAACAGGGTATAGATTAGCTGCGGAGAAAGCGCATGAGATATTAAAGGAGCTGACAAAGGACGTCACGCCCGACGATACCGAGACGCTGAAGAAAATAGCAACGACTTCTATAACTGGAAAAGGAGCCGAGGTTGCAAGAGAGCTGCTGACCGACCTTGCGGTGGAGGCGGTAAGAGCAATAGCAGAGAAAGGAGGGAAGGTAGACATTGACCACATAAAGTTAGAGAAGAAAACAGGCGGGAGCAAGGAAGACACAGTGTTGATAAAAGGAATGGTGATAGACAAGGAGAGAGTCCACCCAGGAATGCCAAAGCTCGTGGAGGACGCAAAGATAGCGCTGGTAAATTCGGCGTTGGAGATAGAGAAGACAGAGGTGGATGCAAAGATAGAGATTACCTCGCCCAACCAGATGAAAGCGTTCCTGGATGAGGAAGAGAGGATGCTGAGGAGCATGGTGGAGAAGGTGAAAGACAGCGGAGCGAATGTGCTTTTCTGCCAGAAAGGGATAGATGACCTGGCACAGCATTATCTTGCAAAAGAAGGGATAATGGCAGTGAGACGAGTAAAAGAGAGCGATATGAAGAAGCTGGCGAGCGCAACAGGAGGGAAAGTATTAACGACTCTGGAGGAGATCAGACCAGAAGACCTTGGAGCTGCCGGAATAGTTGAGGAGAGGAAGATAGGTGGCGAGGAGATGATCTTCGTGGAGAATTGCACGAATCCAAAAGCCGTGTCCATACTGCTGCGAGGAGGAACAGAGCATGTAGTGGACGAGTTAGAGCGTGGAATGAATGATGCGTTAAGAGTGACGGCTTGTGCAGTAGAGGACGGTAAGTATGTAGCAGGAGGAGGAGCCACAGAGATAGAACTGGCGATGAGGCTGCGTGATTACGCAGCAACCGTAGGCGGAAGAGAACAATTGGCAATACAGGCATTTGCCGACGCGGTGGAGGTCATTCCAAGAGTACTAGCCGAGAATGCGGGCTTAGACCCCATAGATATGCTCGTTGCACTTCGGTCTGCGCATGAAGCTGGGAATAAATATGCAGGTCTGGATGTGTTCAAAGGAGAACCAGCAGACATGCTGAAAGCGAGTGTCATTGAGCCCCTGAGGATAAAGACACAGGCTATAAGCTCGGCAACAGAATCAGCGACGATGATCCTGAGGATAGACGATGTAATCGCTGCGACTACGGCGAAGCCGCCAGCAGGAGGAGGTATGCCTCCAGGAGGCGGTTATCCAGGAATGGAAGAAGAATACTAATTTTTTCCGCTTCTTCACTTCCTTTTATTTTTCCCCTTTAATATGAATTAATAAAGGCAAGTAAAGTGGGGGAGGAGATTAAATTCAGGATGAAAGAGCCCCAAAATAGAAAAGCTTATATATAGCTGTTTATATATCTCTTATTTGTAATGGCTCTTGTTGAGTGCCGGGTAGGGCGCAATGAGATGAGTGCCATGACAAATAAAAAGGAGGTGAATATAAAAAAAGATGATCGAAACAATACAAGCAAGTTTTGCTTATGCTATCGGAACAACGATTGCTTATCTATTTACGAAGGTAATTCTAGCGCTACTATTACTGCTAGTAGGGTTGTTCGTAGGGCGTATTGCGGGAAAAGCCATATCCAAAGTGCTTGATAAAGTTGGTGTAGACGAAGCGGTGGACAAGACTATTATCGGTGATACGCTCAAGAAATCAGGCATGACCACAGTGGGTTTTTTTGATGCACTGGTCAGATGGTTTATATACATTATCTTCATCGTGGCAGCCGTAAACGTGTTGGATATAGAGACATTGACAACGTTCATGCATCAGATTGGCTTATACATCCCGCATCTACTCGCAGGCATCATAGTGCTGGTGGTAGGTCTGATACTGGTCAATGTGATCATGAAGTGGGTAGAAGAGCAGTTAACAGCTCGTGAAGTTGCATACGCAGAAATCATAGCACCGGTGTTGAAAGCGATATTCTCCTTAGTGGTAATCGTATTAGCATTGGACCAACTACTTATTGAGACGAGAATCCTGTACACATTCCTTGTTCCGTTAGCATGGGGACTTGCAGCAGGCATTGCAATCGCTATGGGAATCGCATTGGGATGGGGACTCAAAGATGTCGCTGCCGAGTATATAAAAGAGAAACTGAAGGAGGAGAAAAAGTAGGGGTAAATGATATCATTATAATCGCGAACGTTATGGTAGAGAACGAATGATTATCTCTCTCTCTCTCTCCGCCCTCGTTTTTTCCCCCCCCCACACACACACATTTAACAACCTGAGATTTCCAGGACAAATATTAACAAGAAAATAAATAAAGAATAGATATGACGATACTAATAGTAATTCTAGTGATAGGGCTCCTTATATTTTTATCCTCATTTTTCTCTGCGGCTGAAATGGCTTTCGTATCAATAGATAGAATTAAAGTGCGGGAAGAATCAGTAAAGGGGAGGAAAAATGCTATTCTACTTGAAAAACTTTTAGAAGATCCCGATGAAGTATTAAGTGCAGTAGTAGTGTGCAATAATTTGGTGAACATAACTGCTTCTATTCTTGCTGGGACAATGGCTATATATTTATTAGGAAATATTGGAGTGGGAATAGCAACAGCAGTAATGACCTCGCTTATAATCATCTTTGGAGAAGTCCTACCAAAAGCATATGCTATAAATAATGAGTCATTTGCTTTTAAAGTGTCAAAATATCTCCATCTTATAAGAGCGCTTTTTTACCCGGTTGTGAAGGCATTTGCCGTAATATCCGATGCTTTCTTAGAGATAATGGGAAAAGAGAAAAGAGGTAAGTCAATTGTTACTGAAGAGGAGATTAAAACTATGATGAACTTAGGCGTTTATGATGGAACGATAAAAAAGGATGAACAAGAGCTTGTAAAAGAAATTTTTGACTTTGATGAAACAGAAGCGAAAGAAGTATATATTCCTTTGAAGCAAATGGTTGGTTTACAAGAGAACGATACGGTGGAAGAACTTATTAATAAATCAGTTAAAACAGGACATTCTAGGTTCCCCGTTTATAGGGAGGACAAAGAAGACATCGAGGGAATGGTTCATGTAAAAGATGCTCTTCTCAAAGCTAAGAATATGCCGGTAAAAGAGATAATGAGAGAAATAATAAAAATTCCACCAAAGATGAAAGTGGATGACGTTTTTAGAGAGATGCAAAAAAGAAGGGAGCATATGGCAGTAATTCAATCAAAAGAAGGGAAAATAATCGGATTGGTAACTTTGGAGGACTTGATAGAAGAGGTATTTGGTGAAATTCGTGATGAACATGATAAAAAATAAGGCAATTTTGTGGTATAATCCACCTGATACCACACACATAAACCTCCTCTCATCCTTTGACCTTTCTTTCCTTCTCTTTTTCATGGTATATTTACACTATAACCCTGTGTTCGCTCCAGATCAGCAATAAAGGTTTTGGTTGGTAAATTAAAATTTCGCGATACTTTATATCTTAATGTGCGGAATGTGGGTTTTTTATATAGTCTCCTCTTAATTCATAGCATGGACAGGATAAAAGAAACGATAGAGAGGATTAAACCGTTAGATGAAGAAGCGATGGAAGCCGTAAAGGCACGGCAGGATACACTTACGAAACCACAGCGGAGTTTAGGTGTTCTGGAAGACCTTTCGGTAAGGATTGCCGGCATTACCAGGAATTATATGCCAGAGATAAAGGACAAGGTGATAATAACGATGGCTGGTGACCACGGCGTTGCAGATGAAGGCGTAAGTGCTTATCCCAAGGAAGTGACACCGCAAATGGTTTACAATTTCTTAAGCGGCGGAGCAGCGATAAATGTTCTTGCAAGACACGTCGGTGCAAGAGTTGTTGTCGTGGATATGGGCATAGCGGCGGATATTGAGGTTAGGAGCAGGGGTGAGAAATTCGTTGAGAAGAAAATCGCTTATGGAACAGCAAATATGACAAAAGTGCCTGCAATGAGTTATGAAGATGCCACGCGGTCACTAGAAGCAGGAATAGAAGTTCTGGAGAGTGAGATGGCGAATGGTGTGGACATAGTGGGTGTCGGTGACATGGGAATAGGAAATACGACACCAAGCAGTGCAATTGCTGCGTTCATCACGTGCGAGCCAGTCGAGAAGGTAACTGGACGTGGCACGGGTTTGGATGATGAAGGGCTGAAGCGGAAGATAGAGAGGATACAGAAGGCATTAGAGCTTAATAAGCCAGGTAGAGAAGATGCAGTTGACATATTAGCGAAACTAGGTGGATTTGAGATAGGAGGAATGGCTGGTGTGATGCTCGCTGGCGCATCACATCGGATTCCAGTGGTTGTAGATGGGTTCATATCAGGTGCGGCAGCGCTTCTCGCATGCGAACTCAGTCCGAAGGTAAAGGATTATCTCATTGCATCGCATCTCTCAGTTGAATCAGGTCATCGGGCTATTTTAGACCATATCGGATTAGAACCCCTGTTCAATTTGAATATGCGACTGGGAGAAGGGACTGGTGCCGCACTTGGGATATGCGTCGTGGAAGCATCCTGCAAGATATTGCGGGAGATGGCTACGTTTGAAGAAGCAGGGGTCTCAGAGAAGGAATGAGCATGCTAACTAAGATGGTTCCTGGTTATTACAAGGGTGATACATTCTCTGCCATATTGAGTAAAAGCAATAGGAAACGTTGCACCAGATATTTCGATTGTGCCCCTATAACCCTTCGTTCATTATCTTCTCAAAGTTTATAAAGGATGCTTTATCTATTCTACATAAACTAAAGGCTAATGAAGGAGACAGGAGAAGATGACAAATTCGATGGAAGAAAGAGAAGAAGAGCGAGGGGACATTGATTATAGCATCCCAATCCGCGAGGGTATAAATGTCACAATCGACGGACGGAAGGTGACGGTATCAGGGCCAAAAGGTGAGCTAACGCGAGCATTATGGTATCCCGGCATACATCTAGCGGTGGCGGAGACCGGGGATGGTCCGGCGGTGGTCATAAAAAGCAAGTCCAGCCGGAAGGATATAAAAGCCATTGCGGGAACATATAGGTCGCATATTAACAATATGATGATAGGTACGACAGAAGGTTTTTTTTATAAGGTGAAGGTTCTACATGCCCACTTCCCTATGCAGGTAGCGATTTCAAAGGATGGCAATTCCATATCCATATCTAATTTCCTGGGCGAGAGAAAGCCACGAGTAGCAAAAATAATAGAAGGTGTAACAGTGGCAATCCAGGATAAAGGGGCTGCGATAGTAATTTCTGGAATAGACAAGGAGGCGGTGGGACAGACAACCGCGAATATAGAACAGACGACAAAGATAAAGGGTTATGACCCCCTGGTCTTTCAAGACGGGATTTATCTCGTGGAGAAAGGCATAGGAGCAGGGAGTTAACCCGCTTAATAATCCTTATATATATGAATGAGGGAGGCGAGTTATGCCGGAGATAATAGAAGGGATAAGCCCGACAAGGATGGAATTGCTGCGGATGCGCAGGCGCGAGAAGTTAGCAGAGAAAGGGCATGACCTGCTGCGTGAGAAACGGGATGCGTTAATCGCAGAATTCTTAGATGTGGTCTGTGAAGTAAGAGCTGCACGAGGGGCAGCCGAGGATAAGTTAAAAGATGCTTTTGAGTCATTAATCCTCGCTCAGGCATTGCTGGGCGTTGAACAGGTACGGCAGTTGTCTTTGATGTCGCAACAGGAGTTCACACTGGAATTCTCGTCACGAAGCATAATGGGTGTGCATGTGCCTACATTTATATTGAAACGTAAGGTGGTGCGTAAAGTTACGGAACGCGGCTATAGTCTCGTGGATTCGGATGCCGCGGTGGATAGCAGTGCGAGAAGCTTTGAAGAAGCTTTGGAATTGATAATAAAGCTTGCCGAGATGGAAGAGGTAGTGAAGAAACTCGCAGGTGAAGTAGAAAAGACAAAGAGGCGAGTGAATGCGCTTGAATATATCATGATTCCCAGCTTGAAGGCGACCCGGAAGTACATCCGGATGCGGCTAGAAGAGATGGAGCGCGAGAATTTCACGCGGTTAAAGAAGATAAAAGCGATGCTGGAGCGAAGTAAGTAGCAGGATTCAATCGTGCCGTGCCGCTAGCCTTCTCCTAAAAATAAAAGGGTCGGGGAGTAAGTAAGAATTAAATATACAAATAAGGTAGAGGGAGCATAGGAGCATAACATAAGAGATGTTAGATAAGTTGAGTGACTCGCTGAAGGAGGCGGTCCGAAAGATCGCAATGGCGAATAAGATAGACAAGCATACGGTGGATGAGATCGTGCGGGACATCCAGCGAGCGCTGATTCAGGCGGATGTTAAGATTTCACTGGTGAAGGAACTTTCAAATCGCATCCGGGAACGAAGTTTAAAGGAGAAGATGGTACTGAACCCGCGGGAGCATGTAATAAAGGTGGTTTATGAAGAGTTGATGAGCATCCTGGGTAAAGCGGTGGAGGTGCCTTTAGCAGCCCAGAAGATAATGATGGTCGGCTTGCATGGTACCGGGAAAACATCCACGTGTGCGAAACTTGCGCGTTATTTCCAGAAGAAAGGCTTGAAACCCGCTGTTATCTGTGCCGATGTCTATAGACCTGCGGCATCTGACCAGTTAAGGCAGTTATGTGACCGAATGGGTGTTCCGTTTTACGATGGTGCTAACCTCCCGGAGGGCAAGGGCGTGGTAGAGATAGTGAAGGCGGGAGTAGAAGAATTTAATAAACACGACATCAAGATAATAGACACTGCGGGACGACATGCACTGGAGGAAGAGATGATAGAGGAGATAAGAGCGATAAGAGCAGAAATAGAGCCCGAACAGCGTATTCTCATCCTGGATGCGAGCATAGGTCAGCAAGCATCGGTGCAAGCAAGAGCGTTTGACGATGCAATTGGAATCACAGGCATAATTATAACCAAAATGGACGGCACGGCAAAGGGCGGTGGTGCGCTTTCCGCAGTATCAGAGACGAATTCCGGTATCGCATTCGTGGGTACGGGCGAAACAATGAATGACCTGGAGAAATTCGAATCCGATAGATTCATCTCTCGCCTGCTCGGGATGGGAGATATAAAGACTTTGATAGAGATGGCGGAGGAGAGTCTGACGGAGGAGGACATAGATGCGGTCATTTTAAAAGGCAAATTCACGTTGAACGATCTGTATAAACAATTAGAGGCGTTGAGAAAGATGGGTCCGTTTAAAAATTTGGTGCAGATGCTGCCTTTAGGCAGGTTTGGAAAGGACCTTAAAGATTCGATGTATCAGGTAACAGAGGCTAAACTAAAGACATTCAAGGTGATAATGGACTCGATGACGAAAGAAGAGCGTAACGAGCCGAAGCTAATAGGCAGTTCTCGGGTGAAGCGAATAGCAAGGGGTTCGGGGACAACGTCTGCGGAGGTAAGCGAGCTGATAAAATATCATAAGATGATGCAAAAGATGATGAAAAGTCTGTCATCAGGCAGAGGGAAAATGCCGCTGATGAAAGGTATACCGTTGGGTAAGATGATGAAGGGGCTGCGGTAATAAGGAAGGTGCCCGCTTACTTAGCCACGCCTGACCTTCTATTGCGACTATAGGTTGATTATAATATGGCTGTTGATTCGTTGCTGCGTGTATTTGTGGATGATTGGTGGCTAACGCGAAGGCTTGCGCGATATTCCGCTGCAATTGGCTTATCGCCAAATTCCATCTCCTGTCTATCACTCTTTTTTGCAGCACTTGCGGGATTATTATTCTTCTTATCAGGACAGTCTCAACAGAACTCCTTTAATCTTATTTTGCTACTTGCAGGTATCTCCGTTTGCGTGAATGCCATTTTAGACGCCCTGGATGGTATTCTGGCTCGTGAAGTCGGAAACGCAAGCAAAAAGGGCGATTTCCTCGACCACGTAATTGACCGGTATGCGGACATGTTTATTATCTGTGGCATCATCTTCGGTGGCTACGTGAGTTATGGTATCGGTATGATTGCTGTGATTGGCATGTTGTTCTCTTCTTACATGGGCACGCAGGCGCAGGCGGTAGGACTGACGCGAATTTATGGCGGTTTACTGGGCAGAGCGGACCGCCTTATAATAATAATCGTCACTACTTTTCTTACTCTGGCGTATCCATATCCGCTACCTGTATCTGGACTGCCGAGCCACTCTTTTCTTGGTTGGACTGTCTTTTTCTTTGCCCTGTTCTGTAACGTCACGGCATTACAAAGGTTCTTTTACGCATGGAAAAGGATTTGATCTCTCTGTTTCGGATTTTTATTTAGCCGGCAGTCATTTTGGTGGCAAGTAACGTAACTATTTTTGCAAAACTTCATATATTATATTTCAAATATATTTGAAATAATGAACAGCATAAATGTAAGACCGTGGCGTTATGGCAACACCTGCGGTATTGAGTTCTCAAGCAATATGACGAAGGATTACTGTTTTGATTGTGAGAAGAAGAGGAGATGATTGAAAATGGAAAATAAGGAACGAAAACTGGGAATATGGGAGAAATACCTCTACGTGTGGGTGATCCTCTGTATCCTCGCCGGAACGATTCTCGGCAGAGTGTATCCGCAGCTCGCGGAGCATCTGGCACTGCTGGAAGTGGCGCATATCTCGATTCCCATCGCTATCTGCCTGTTTGCCATGATCTACCCCATCATGGTCCAGATCAGCTTTGGCGAGGTGAAGCAGGCACTTCTGACGCCTAAGCCAATCGCCACGACGTTGTTCATGAACTGGGCGATCAAGCCGTTCACCATGGCGTTCTTCGCCTGGTTCTTCCTTACCGTGGTCTTTGCACCGTACTTACCGCAGGGCGCCACGCTCACCCCGCTCGGCGAGATACCGCTCATTCAGCAGTACGTCGCGGGCTTGATCCTGCTCGGGGTCGCACCCTGTACCGCGATGGTTCTGGTTTGGAGCTACCTCGCAGAGGGGAATATGGGTCACATGCTCGTGATGACCGCGATCAATTCACTCTCGATGGTCTTCCTCTATGCGCCTCTCGCGACCTTCCTCATCGGCGTTTCGGGGATCAAAGTGCCATGGGCGACCATTGCGCTTGCAGTGCTCATTTACATCTGCACCCCGTTGGTGGCGGGCTGGATTACGAGAGACCAGGCAATTAAACGGAGAGGGACAGCATGGTTTGAACAGAAATTGGTTCCTCGATTGGGACGAACGTCGGTCATCGCGCTCCTGATCACGCTCATCGTGCTCTTCACCTATCAGGGTGAGACGCTCGTCGAGCTGCCTGCAATCATCGGCATGATCACGGTCGGCATCTTCGTGAACATTCTCGTCGTCTTCGCGATCACGTACCTTATCTCGAAGCCCATAAAACTGAGTTATGAGGATGCCGCGCCGACCGCAATTATAGCGGGCAGTAACCATTTTGAGGTTGCCATAGCCGTTGCCACGACCTTATTCGGGTTGAATTCCGGCGCCTCGCTTGCGACTGTCGTTGGCGTTCTGACCGAGGTTCCAATCATGCTCTTCCTCGTATGGCTATGCAAGCGCACGAGAGGGTTCTTTAGTTGAGCCATGGAGGATGAAATATGACCACCATACCGCCTTCTTATGATATATCATCAGAGACCTTAGAAAAAGTAAAAAACCTGATAACGGAGGATGTGGAGGGTCTAGCATCCATTTTCAAGGCGTTATCTGATCCCGGGAGGATAAAGATAGTAAGGGCATTGGGGGTAGAAGATCTTTGCGTATGCATCTTTGTCGAGGTAATGAAGTACCACTATTCCGGACTATCTTATCACCTGAAATTGCTTAAAGAAGCAAATTTGGTGGATTTTAGAAGGGAAGGTAGCTTCTTGATTTATAGGCTAACCGATTTGGGGAGAAAGATGCTGGGAATTATTGATGGACTAACAGATTGATACGCCGGTACGCCAAATTAGCTTCAAAACCATAAACCTTTTTATAGAGCATTTCAAATATATTTGAAATACTGAATGAAGGATGGTGATAGACATGAAAATAAGCGAGATGAATCCGGAAAAAGGAGAAGTTGAGGGGAACGTAGAAGAGTGCAGTTGTGGAGGAGGTGATGCGTGATGCCTATCAGCCTTTTGATCGCGGCAATCGCACTGTTGATTACAGGGCTCGGCGTTGGATTCGCAAGTGGTATGCTCGGCGTCGGCGGATGCTTCATCATGACTCCTGTTCAGTATTGGGTATATACCGGAATGGGTGTTCCTCCTGACATCGCAATATTGGTCGCATTTGGAACAAACATGCTCGTTGTGCTTCCAACTGCGGCAAGTGGCGCTTACGGGCATACGAAAAAGGGAGCGGTATGGTGGAAAGCGGCAATCATTTTAGGTCTGACAGGGGCAGTTGGGGCAGTAATTGGAGCGACAATCGCGGCACATCTGCCTGCAAAGATATTGACCGTAGCTTTTGGTCTTGTGATTTTTACCGGTGGCGTCAGGATGTTAACGGCAAAACCGCCAAAGATTGAAGAGGAACCAAAAGATGAACCCTGGATCTGGGCAGCATGGGGTATTCCAATTGGTATTGTGACTGGACTAATCGGAATTGGCGGCGGCGTGCTCATGGTACCAATAATGGTGTTTGCATTGAAGTTCAAGATGCATCAAGCGGTTGGGACAACTACCGCACTGATGATATTCACCGCCATAGGTGCATTAGCCGGATATCTCTATCACGGCCTGGTGGCAGGCGTGTATGGTGCTTACCCTATTGGACATCAGATAGGATACTTAAACCTGGAATCCTGGCTTGCCCTTGCCGCAACGAGCGTTCCGATGGCACAGGTTGGCGTTAAAGTTGCTCATAAACTGCCGGCAAAAGAGCTAAAATATGTCTTCATTGCAGTGATGATCTACATGGGCTTGAAGATGATAGGTGTGTTCTCGTGGCTTGGACTGCCGATTTAGGAGGAAAATCGGGTGGCAGGATGCGGAAGACTTCTGCTAATCGTTCATCCGCAATTTCATCAGGGCGGATATTTAGGGCTTCCAATGTTTGTGTGACCGCTGATCGGTTCATGACATCTCCCTTTGCTCTTTAGGTACGCATTCTAATCGAAAGTGGCTATATATCATACTTTAGGTATTGGTTCTGCTTGACACCTATCAATAATGACAGCATCGTAGCCGATTCACTATAATTGATTGCATTTTTCGCGTTACCCTTTAATTTGAAGAGGATAGCGGCAGAACTTGTTTTGGGTCTGTTTGGTAGTATTGGTATGTATTGGAGTTGGGGATTTTCTCAGAGCTACTCTTGGTTCTTTCTAATACTGAACAAGAGTTCCATCCACCTTCGCTTTTTTTACCGCATACGTAAACGCCAGTAAACCCAGAGGCACCAGCACAACTGTAAATACTGCCAATGCGAGTATATCCGGAGCCAGGGCATGCAGCGAGTATCCTTGTAGAAGCGCATGTCTCATCCCGTTTAGCGAATAGGTAATTGGCAAAAGATGCGAGACATTTTGCAGCCGCTGCGGTAAAACCGTAACCGGAAAAAGCACGCCGCCGAAGAGTTCGGAAGTGCTCATAAATAACATGTTTATCGGGTCACCTCTTTTGAGTATTATAATGAAACTGGCAGAGATTATGCCAATACTGCTGAAGCATATTATTGTCAGAATGAGAATAAGCATAGCAGCAAACAGATTGGCATTACTCATGTTCACACCCAGCAAGAAGGCACCAATCAAAAGATATATCAGAACTCTAAACGAAGTGAAGATAAAACTCCAGAGAGAAGATAAAGTTATTATTGTTGAGGTATTAGTCGGAGTCACAAGCATTGCTTCTAATGTGCCCATCATCTGCTCACCTCTGATACTTTCCGAAAAACCCCTCAGCGCCGTCGTTAGATACCCTGAAAAGGCTATGCCTATCAGCACGAAGGAGAAATAATCTCCACCGTATGGCTCAAGATATTGCAATCCCGTACCTCCTATCAGTTTGGCAATAAAATAGAAGGTCAAAATCGAGAAAAACATGAAGAACAGTCGCAAGAAGAACTCGAATTTATAACTCGTTTGAAGTACAAAGTCTCTTATTATAAAAGAAAACGCTTTTTTGTGTATCAAAATCTTATCCCCCCTATTCTTCCCCCACGCATCATCCCTCTTCTACCTTCATGCATCATCCTTTTACGGTCAGAGTAAGGGTGCTTTGGTGCGCTCTCTTTTTTGAACTCCTTGCCCGTGTAATGTAAAAACGCATCATCTAATGTGGGATTGGGTTTTTCCAACTCACTTTTCAGTTCTTCTGGACTTCCAATCACCTTTATTTCGCCTTCATCCATAATTGCAATTCTTTCGCATAATTGCTCTGCCTCGCCAAGGTGGTGAGTGGATAGAAAAACGGTTTTTCCCTGCTCCTTTACAATATGCTCTTTAATAAAACCTCTTAAATTTTGCGCCGCGCCAGGGTCCAAGCCCTTGGTTGGTTCGTCCATAAACACCACTTTCGGGTCGTTCAGCAACCCACGTGCAATAGCCATTCGTTGTTTCATTCCCGCGGAATAACTTAAAAACCTATCATCCGCTCTATTTTCTAAACCAACAATATTCAATAGTTCGTCTACCCTTTTTTGTGCATCATAAGAATAAAAGTTATGAAGAGAAGCGAAAAATTTCAGATTCTGCCGCCCGGTGAGTCTCCAGTAGAAACTTCGTTCATCGGTAGTGATAAAACCAGTAGATTCCCGGACTTTTCCACTCTCTTCTGCGATGTTATATCCGTTTACGTATGCTGTTCCTTCTGTGGGTAAAATCAGCGTGCATAATAACTTTATCAGCGTGGTCTTGCCCGCTCCGTTTGGTCCGAGAATACCAAACAAATCCCCTTTTCCAATCGTTATGTTCACCTTCTTTACTGCCGTTATCTCATCTTTTCTGAAGGGGTGTCTGAGAACCTCGGTAAATCCTTTTTGCAATGCGAACCTCTTCGTTAGGTCATACGTTTCAATAGAATATCCCAATTATTTCATCCTCCTTTTGTTTCTACATTTACAAATTAAATTCTAAATACATACGTATTATAAACCGTTTCTTTCTTTCTTTCTTTCTCTCTCTCTCTCTCTCTTTTTCTCTTCCAATAAGTTTTGTACTTTATCTCAACAAATATTCTGTCCACAGCAGTTTATGACGACTCTTAATATTAATAGCCCAATTACCGTCATAACATCATTTAGTAACCAAATGACTCCTCCTTTTCCCCATCTTAATCTGCTTCAAAGGCACGATATAAGGTGTTTCGGATTGTGTTCTTACGGCAGCTTCAACACCGTAAACCGAAGCTATGTTCTCTGCGGTTAATATCGAAGAAGGATCACCAGCAGCAACAATTGTGCCTCTTTTCATCATTATTATCACGTCCGAGAACTTCGATGCGATATTCAGATCATGAATTGCCATCAGAGCAGTAACCACCTTTTTCTTCACAAGACTTTTTATTACATTCATTACATCAAGTTGATGCCATATATCGAGATTGCTGGTGGGCTCATCTAAGAGCATAACCTTAGCTTCCTGAACAAGTGCGCGTGCGATGAGCACCTTCTGCTGCTGACCACCGCTGAGTTCGTTGAAGCTATTCATTCCAAGCTCCTCAATCCCAAGTAATCTCAGTACTTCCCATACCTTCTCCTCATCTTCCGCACTACTGAGCCACCCGAGATGCGGACGTCTACCCATGAGAACGGTATCAAAGACATTATTGGGAAAGATGCGGAGTGAACTCTGCGGCACATAGGCAAGGTTCCTGGCGACATCCATCCTCTTCATCCTGGTTATATCATTTCTATCAATGAGAATGCTGCCACTTTCCGGTGTCAGTATCCTGTCTATGCATTTGATAAGCGTGGATTTGCCAGAGCCATTTGGACCCACGATAGCCACAAGTTTCGCTGGAGATATCTCAAAACTCACGTTTTTGAGGATTGGCGAGCTATTGTAGCTAAATACAATATCCGTTGCCTGGAGCTTTATCATCATGACCAGAACTCCCTCCTTCTTCCTTTCAGTATCAGATACATGAAGAATGGAACCCCAAGGACAGAGGTCATGATCCCTGTGGGAATGATAGTAGGCGCTATAATATTCATTGCCATGGCATCAGCCGAAATAAGTACAAATGCACCGAGAATTCCCGATGCAGGAATCAGGAATCTGTGATCACCACCGATAACCATGCGTGCCATGTGCGGAGCGACCAATCCAATGAACCCGATGGTTCCGGTAAAACACACAATAGTTGCTACTACCAAACTTGAGACCACCATGATGAATATTCTGATGCTGTTGGCATTTACACCAATGCTCTTTGCGGTCTCGTCCCCAACCGTCATGAGGTTGAGGTCCCATGCCTTCATCGTGAGTAAAGGAATGCATATTACAAACACGGTAAGTATAAGCGGGAATTTGTTCCACGAGAACGCGGCAAGATCGCCCATTCCCCAGGTTGTCATCAGTCGTAGCTGCTCGTCTGAGGCAAAGTAGTGGAATAACTGACTCATCGCAGTGAAGAAATAGTTCACGGCAATCCCGGCGAGTATCAGGGTCTCGGAGGTTGCTCCTTTAATGGATGACAGTGCAATGATAAAACCCGAACATAGTAAAGCGAAGACGAAGGCGTTTCCTACGAGAAGATATGGTCCCCCGAGGACGGAGACACCGATAACTGCCGCAAGAGCTACGCCAAATTGCGAACCCGCGGAAATTCCAAGCGTAAACGGACTTGCCAGTGGATTTTTTAGTACCGCCTGCATCACGCATCCACATACACCAAAACCAAAGCCAGCCATGATGCCCCCTATGATGCGGGGAAACCTTATATTCCATATCACCTGTCCTGTAAGCTTCTCTACATCGAAATAATCAGGATAGAATTTATCAATAAGCGCACAATATACCTCCACGACTGAGATATCCAGCGGTCCGAGCGTTATGATTATGCCAATTAAGAGAGTAATCAAAAGTAAGATAGCAACCATAAAAATGGTCTTTCCAAAAACAAACTTGTCGTATGCTTCTTGCACCGCGCTTCTTTTTCCTGTGCGCGTTACTCTGCGTCTTACTGTTTTTGCTGCCATATCTTATTTTACCGTTCAGTAAAGGCTTTGGTTAAACCAGCGGTTGCGCCAATTTCTCCGATTGCTCCAGCCCCGATTGAGACCACGATTAAATTCTTCTCCTTCGCTATCTCGGTGAGTGTCTGGAACTCCCTTAGCTTCAACGCAATGGGTGTTTTCTCGTAGAATGCTGCGGCTTCATGCATCCTCTCTGATGCCTGGTATTCAGCCTCGGCGAGGATGATTCTTGCTCTCTTCTCTCGCTCTGCCTCAGCCTGCCGTGCAATGGCTCTGAGCATGTTTTCAGGTAAAGCCACGTCTCTCATGGTGACTATAACAACCTGCATTCCCCAGGGGTCTGTTACAGCATCCAGATTTTTCTGGACTTCCTTGTTGAGTTCATCTCTCTTGGAAAGGATGGAATCAAGCTCGTTCTGACCCAGAACATCCCTGAGCGTTGTCTGGGCAAGGAGCGAGGTTGCAGCCTCATAATCTTCCACTTCCACGATCGCTTTGCATGAATCCGTAACCTTATAGTAAATAACCGCGTCCACGTCAAGGCTAACATTGTCGCTGCTTATTACGGTCTGCTTGGGCACATCGAGTTCCCTTAACCGCAAGTCAACCTTCACAAGCCGGTCTACAAAAGGAATTATCACGAATATCCCGGGACCCTTTTCACCTAGCAATTTCCCAAATCTGAAGATTACAGCTCGTTCGTATTGCCTTACGATTTTTACAGCTAACACCAGGATAACGACCGCCACGAGCGTACCCACCAACAATGGTATGTTCATCCCAAACTCTCACCTCCCAAAATCTTATTGGCAAGTTCTTCAATCTCTGGTAGATGGATGTCAAGTTCTTCACCAGCCAAACAAGCCTTAAATACATCCTTGTTCGCTGGAACCACCCCTGCAACGTTGACCTTGCTCTGGTCCAATGACTCAAGCATCATAGCCCTGCTATCGTCATCTACCCTGTTAAGAACGAAGTATACCTTCTTTCCGATGCCCTTTGCCATATCATCAATCTTTCCAGCGAGTTTAAGTGATTCATAAGATGGTTCAACGACCACGAGGATAACATCGCATCCCTGTTCCACGCCTCTGCCGAAATGCTCGATTCCTGCATCAGTATCAACGATTACCACCTCCTTATCGTTTACGTCTAAATTATCGAGCAGAGCTCTCGCAAGAGCACCCATTGGGCAGGCACAGCCTTCTCTAAACGCATGGATTTTTCCAATGGCAAGAAGTTTTATTCCATTCTTTTTGGTAAGGTATTCCTCCGGAAGGTCATTGATTTCCCACTTTTTATCGAAGACGTTAACTGATTCTCCTTTCTTAAAGAACTCCATCATCCTCCTGCCCATCTCCTTCTTTCCGCCAAAGTAGTTCATAAAGTCCTCCGGCAGTTCCATCCCTAACTGGCGATGCAATCCAAAGTTCGATTCGTCACTGTCAATTACAAGGACGTTGAACCCTCCTCCTGCCATTGTTTTAGCAAGCAGCGCTGATATTGTACTCTTTCCACTGCCTCCTTTACCGCACACAAGCATCTTCATCTTTTATCACCCCCTAATTTATTACTCTTCACGCTCGGTCTTCTGCCACCAAATCGTAGCGCTCTTTGATTTGCGCTTAAAGCATAGCGTTCCAGTTCCATCGTCTTCTACCAGAATCTTGGATAAATGCCCTCTCAAAACATCCTCCTTTTCTGTGGGTATATCACGCATTTCCTTCCATTTAGCCGCTGCATCATCCAGACTCTCGTATCGCTCTTCAAATTCCGTGTCTCGAATGTCAACATTCGCATAGATTTTCATGTCGTGCAGGAGATTGCAAAAGAAGATATAATCCGGCGGCTCCCATGCTCGATGTCTTTCGCCATAAATCGCTTTCCATAGTTCTTCTTCTTCTTCTCCGTCACCCCTCCATCTGCCCGTATGTGTAATGATATAGACGTATTTTTTAGACGCCGAGTCCATCTTTGCCAGTGCTTCCTGTATATCGAACATGCCAAGTGAGTGACACGCAATCACGACATCGTGCTGTTCTATATCCACGCCCAGTTCGACTTCTTCCCATCGTTTGTTTATGCACACGATGTTTGTTACATACTCTTTTTCCATGTTCTCCTGTAAACACGCCAGCATGCCCCTGGATTGGTCTATTGCCGTCACGGTTTTTACGCGCTTTGCAATGGGAATAGCAAGTCTTCCGGTGCCAGCACCCACGTCCAGAACCGTGTATTCTGGTTTCAATTCGAGGTTTGCTATCTGTTTTTCAGCACGCTCGGGGTGCTGCATTACGGATTCATTGAATTGCTTTGCTCTCTTGTCCCACATGCTGCCAGGGTCATCCCCGTGAGCCCTTCTCCAATGGTGACCTGACCTCATCGTCCTCCACAATTCATTCCAATTTATTATTCCTGCCACATTCATCATCCTCTTATTCCTTCCATTTCATAAATACTCGGGAAGAGGGAACACAAAAACTCTTCCCAACAAACTTTGCAGATATTCTCTTTTTGTCTCATTCCACTGTTTTTGTTTCATTGTTGCGCCTCTAAATACTCCCGCGGCCAGATTAGATAATCGGCGTACTCTGTGAAGACACCGTCAACTCCGAGAAATGCCTTAAATATCTCGTTACCCTCTTTCTCCAGGTCCAAATCCTTGAATTCATCTGGATGGAGCATTTTAGCCATAAAGATCATATTAAAAAGGCTTCTGTCTGGAGGACTGCCCCTGCAATAGGGATAAAAGCAATTGTAGACGGTATCGTTCTGTATAGCGCGTATTGTCTGTAAATCAGGGGAGGTCCGGACCATATCAATCGCGTCCACCGTATCAGGACTGCTGCAACCAATGAGAATATACTCAGGATTCCATGCGATGATCTGCTCTATTCCAACATTAATCTCGCCAGCTGGCTCACCTTTTGCTACATTTATCCCACCGGCTATATCCAAAGGCGCATAGAACACCATGGTACGTGTGAAATCACGTCCTTCCTTTGGATCGTAGAAACCCTGGGAGCAGCCTCGAGGTGCGAAATACACCGTTGGCCATTCGCTCTTATCGATAGTATCTGTAACAGATTTCACTTTATCTATTTTAGATTCAATGAAGTCAATCAGCTCTTGTGCCTCATTCTCTCTGTCTAACACCGTCCCTATGAGTTCGATCTGCCCATACAGACCACCATCATACTTAAAATCGGTACTACCATAACCGACAACCACAGTAGGGACGCCTACTTTATTTTCAAAGTCTTCGGCATTATCAGTTGTAAAGATCATATCTGGATGAAGCGAAGCCATCAACTCGTAATTTATGGCATACCTCGTGCTCGTCTCAGGAAGGTCAGGCATTCTTCCATCGAGTATGGTATAATAGCAATTCAGACATCCCTGTTCAAACGTCTCGAAAGTCGTAGGGCAAAGACAAGACTTGGCTGCCTGCTCTGATGCTACGACTTTATCACCTGCACCAACAGCAACGACTAGTCTGCAATCGTCGGGAGCTCTGGTAATCACTCGTTCAATTGGCCTACAAAACGTCACTTCTCGGTCTCCAGTATCTGTAATCGTCTTCGACTTTCCATTCCAGTATGCATAGACGTACGAAGCATCTCCAACGTCATCTAATTTGAGAGCACCTTCACCGAGCATATATGGAAGGATCGCATCATTCACAAGTTCTTCCTTTGTCAGTTCATTATCCTCGCCAGCAAATGGTATTTTCGTTTCGTATGCAGCCGCGGGCACAATCGCCAGCGGCACCACAGATGCAAGCAGTATCAATACCAATGCCACTGCTAACATTCTTCTCATTCCTCATCACCTCCTTTTACCCTTCTTCCCAAACACCATCGTGTAAACTATCAGCAGCGATACCACAGCGAAAACTGCCTCGAAGCCCGGCACCTCTGACGCTTGCGGTGCCGTTGGACTTGGCGTTGGTGTAGCTGCGGGCGTAGGCGCTGCACTTGCAGGCGTAGGCGCTGCCGCTGCTGCCTCTACCATCACCTTCTTCTCACCCGTCACTCCGAACATTGAAAATCCAGGCGTCTCTGCCTCGAAATAAACAGTGGCGTTATCCTCACCGGTTTTAGAAGTAGTAAGCGCCTTCCAGTTTCCTCCGCTTTCATCATATCTGTTCAGCGTGACCGTTGCTTCGTCAACTTTGTTATCGGCAATCCATGAATTCGCTACTTTGAACTCAACTCTGCCTTCTATTTTCGCACCTACTACATTCTCCACCTTTATATCGAGATATGCGTATGGGATGCCTGGAGGTGCGGGTATGTCCGGCGTTCTCTCCACTCTTTCAACTTTGAGTTCGACGTTGCTCACATTTTTATCCGCTTTCAGCGCAATCATCGAAACGTCTATGTCCTTGAATGTCGTTGCTACTTCTTTCCCCGCTTCCATCACCGGAATATCCCTGCTCGCTTTCGTCACTGCCGGAACAAATGGCGTTGGTGTAGCTGTAACCAGTCCTTCTTCTTCTATCGTGCCTGCACCGCCGCCACCAATTATTACGGTGGTGCCTTCCTCAGGCGCTACCGTATGCCATCTCCTTTCCTTACCTTCTTCCAGTTCCCGGGTCAGCACTAACAGGTCTGCCCATTCGCCTGTGAAAGTGCCGTCGCCAGAAGAAGGCGCTATCACTTTATATTTTATCTCCGCTTCATCTATCGCTGCGAAAGAAATCTTCTGCCCTGAAACTTTGTACGGCGTTGAACTTACATCAGAAGAAGGGAAGCTGAAGCCTTCCGGAATCGTCTCAACAATACCAACGACCAGAGGTAGTTCACCGCTGATCCTCAGCGTTACCTCGAACTCCTCGCTCGCTGCGGGACCCGCCGGGGCATACCTCGTTACACCTGCTACTTCCGTGTGCGTCATTGCCGTCGCCGTCCCCACAAGCAAAGTGGTCGCTGCTAACGTGAACAGAAGTGCCAGCATCGCTCTTTTACATTTTACGCTTTTTTCATTCATTTTTTTATCACCCCCTCATTCTTACAAAACTTCTATTTTTATGTCTATTTGTATTTCAATATATAAACATATATGATTTTGATAAAACCAAAAGTCTTTTTATATGAATCCATACATGTACTTATCAAAAGATAGATAAATGAGGCGATAAGATAGATGGAAGATGTTAAAATGGAAATATTGAAAAAGAAGAAAGTAACGTTTGGAATGTTAGTGATAACAGTGGTAGCGACGGTTTTTTTCGGTGCATCGGCGCCGTCTGTAACAGCTTCGACAATACCAGCAGCGCAAACTATTACAAGCTATGGACAGGACTTCGTCGTTAACTACGACAATATTACCCTCTGGCTGGACGGAGAAGATTCAACCATTCTAGTGGGA